>NZ_SJPW01000006.1:0-1424 GCF_007860125.1 Rubripirellula tenax | reverse complement strand
AGTTGAAAGAACGACGGCGACTCGTCGGACCGTAGAATGCACCCGCATGCTTGACGAGGATTCGATCGGTGGTCGGTAAGGATCAGAAGTCATGCGCGATTGCGTGCAGAATCAGTCGGGTAACGGTGCCCGTCAGCGGGCCGGGAAGGTTGATTGTCCATTTGAATAAAGCCGCAAGCCCGGCTCCGTTGCACGGGATGGTTATCCGCCGTTGTGAATTCAGAACAGGGATCTCGCGTCGCCATCGACAATTCGGCCGTCGCCATCAAAAGATACCGTCAGGCAGTGTTCATGCAGGCAAGGTGAATCACCACCAGTGATCTCGAAAAACTCGTCTTCGTAATCATTACCAGAAAGCATGAAAGTAATCGAGTATGGCACAGCAAGCACCTTGCGTAGTTTCGTAGCCGATACTTGTGGCGGATTGTCTTCACCGCAGTCGAGAAAACCATTCAGAAGTTCAAGCAATTCCGTAACAGCGTATTCACGGAAAGCTTTGAAGTATCGAACACGGCCACGCCAAACCTTCTCAGCTAGAGGAAGAAGTCGGTCGATCGCATCATCTGTGTCACAGAAGAAGTGAATATCAACCCGCACGCCCTTGTGGCTTGTTGCGACGGAATAAGATCTGTCATTGCGGTGACACTTCAGTTTGCCGAAGACCGCTGATGAAACGCTGCGATTCATTTGGAGGCTAATCTGATCTCAGTCGGATAACGGTTGGCATCACCGGGTGGCGGCGAACATCGTGATTTCGAGAAAACCGCACCACCGCCACTCCGGTGCATGCCGTGGTTATCCCATTGCATTGGATCGAGCGTTGAATCAGCGATGTGCAGTTGCGACCACCGTTTCACAGCATAGCGGGCATTGAATCGTGCGGCAAGTTTCGAGCGTTGCCGACCGTCAGCGGGTCGGGCACGGCGACCGAAGGGAGCCGAAACGCGGACTCTCTCGCCAATGGCGANGCCNGGTGGGANAAGACAAANNGAGCCATTGGCGAGAGTGTCCGCGTTTCGGCAGCNTGCAGCGGAGNAAACCATTCCAATGCCNNACGANNNGCAAGCTTCGGGNATNGNGAGAACGNNNGCAGCNANTTNGAGAACGTGACGTTCCGCATCGCCGGAAAAAATAGATCAGCGCGACCAAGAGATTTTCCGGCGATGCGGTACGTCACGTTCGGACGTGATTTCGAGAAAACCCTTTGAAGCAAAGTCGGCCGACATCCCCGGCAGTCGGGTGCTGCGGATCGAACCGCTACGAAGCGAGATCGGTCGGCACCTCCGCGCATTAGTTGGGATAACGCTCGACATCACCGGGTGGCGGCGAAAGTCGTGATTTCGAAAAAACGTGACCACCGCCACTCCGGTGCATGTCATGGTTATCAGACTTACAACGCTGCGCTTCGGGGTGGCAGTGGAGGA
>NZ_SJPW01000005.1:484064-725294 GCF_007860125.1 Rubripirellula tenax | reverse complement strand
GGTGTCCGCCCGAGTTCACGGTGACGGCCGAGCCGATCGATCCGGTGCCGCCCAGGGTGGCACTTGAGTCCACGGTGTAGACGCCGCCACCGGTGTGCGTGCCGTCGATTCGCAGGGTGCCACCGGCTACGGTGGTTGTGCCGGTGTGGGTCAGGTTGCCGCTGAAGACTTGAGTGCTGGTGCCGGTCTTTTCAATGTTGACCAATCCGGTGATGGAACCGGTGTAGTCCGCCGATCCGGAATCGCTCCTGAGTTGAACTGTGCCCGCCGGATTGTTTGTGGGATCGCTTGAAATGATCGTTCCCGAACCAGCGATGCTGCCGATCTGGTGCGCGAGCACGCTGTCGTCTCCGCGGGCGTTCAGATTCCAAGTGCCCTGGATTTCCGCATGGTTGTTCGGCGCGTTGACCATGTTCCCGGCGAACGCAGCAATCGAGGCGTCGGATTGAATGAACAGGTCGCCACGCACGACATTCGATCGACCTTCAAGCGTGCCCTCTTCGACAAAGAAGTTCCCAACCAACGAGCCCGGCTTTCCAAAGCTGAGCGCGCCACTGCCGCGTTTGGTGAAGTCGCCGGTACCCGTGATGCTGTCGGAGAGCACGATGTAGCCCTCACCCACGACACCGATCGATGCGTTGCCGTCAAGAACAACGGTGTCACCATTCAGCCGCGTGTGTTCACTCGATCCGCCCTCAGAATAAACGGCACCCAATCCGTCGACTCCATCGCCGCTGATGGTGACTCGTTCCTTGCTGAGCCAAACACCCGGCAGAAGCTGGAGCGTCGCGCCGTTTTCGACGATGGTGCCGTTGTCATCGTACGTTGCGGCGGTGGCGGTGCCGGTGTAGACGACGTTGCCACTCGAATCAAACTCGGCACCCTTTTCCGTACCGTTGTTGCCCAGCCCCTTCGCATGCACCAATTCAAGTCGCGATCCGGCTTGGACAAGCGTGACGCCGTCGTAGTAATTGGCCTTGCCGTTACTGATGACCGGTGACTGCGAACTGCCGACGTTGCCTTCGGCGTTTACGCCGATGACCAGCTTCTGGTTGGTGTTGTTGACGAACGTCGAGTTGGAAAGGGGAATCGGGTTGTTGCCATCCGGCGCTGCTGTGCTGAAGTCGGAATCTCGCCAGTTCTCGAAATACTTTTGGCCCAATCGAATGTAAGACTCTTCCGGAAGGTCCCCAGCGGCCAGTTCGCTGGTCAGGGTGATATCAACATTATTTCCGTTGACGTAAACCGCCGACCAGTTGACGCCGACGGGAGTGCCACCCTTCAATTCAAGTTCGATCGTGCTGTTCCCTGGAGAACCGCCGCTGGAGTACCACGTCAGAAGCGGCCCATTGACGATGTTGCCACCGCTGGCCGTGATCGTGGTGTTGTTGCCCACGTCAAAACCAGATGTGGTGTTGTAGGCGAACGAGTTGGTGATGGAGACATCGCCGGCGGTGGCGACCGTTGCGAAGCCCGTTCGCATGCCATCGACGACCACGTTTTCGATTGTAAAGTCAGTGCCGCCATACGTTCGAACGCCGCCTTCCGAACCAGAAAGTTGGATGTTGTCTTGGATGGGATATCCCCACCACGTATGACCGTACTCTTGATACTCAGGCCGATCGATCACGTTTTGCGACGGAAAAAGCTCTCCGGTGATCGTGCTGTTCTTCAGTGTCGTATTGGTCACCTCGGTGCCGGTGAAAAAACCGTGACCGAACGTCTTCATGGTCAGATTCAAGTGGTTGACGACGGCATTGGTCGCATCGTCAACGTTCAACCCCGCAGCCTTGCGGTGACCGAGGTAGGGCTGTTGACCTTGCGAAGATCCTTTGCCAAACGCATCGCTGAGTCCGTAGTATTCCGTATGCGATCCTCTGGCGACAACCGTTGCACCGTCGATCGTGTTGTCGTCGCCCGTCAACTTGACGTACTGAGTTCCCCAGTCGGCGTAGCGCTGTGCCGTCGGATCGGTGTCCAGAGCAATGTCTTCGCCGATCAGTGTCAAGCCAGTCAGCAGGTTGTTGCTGCCACCAAGAATGACGAGGTGAACGCCACTGCCGTGTCCCAAACCGCGTCCGAAGCCAGCGAACTCGCGGGTGTCGGCCCTGATTGTCGTCCCGGTCAAGTCGAAGGTATTCCCGTCGCCAAGAAATTCCATGAACTTCGGTTCGATCGCTCCGGCCGATGTGTCCAGGTGATCGCCGTTGATCCAATAGGTGCCAGGTGTCACAACGCCCGTCACCGGGTGCGGGTCGCCGCCGGTCGTGCTCAATGTCACCGTGGCGTTGTTGACCAATTTGGCTAATGCACGCAGTTCCGCCAAACTATTTGCCGTGCCGTCGTTGGGAAGCAGGATGCCAAACGTACCGCTGGTGACACTCCCCAAACCATCGTTCACAACAAACGAAAAAGTGTCTGCGATCGATGCGCCGTTGTGATCATAGGTCACAACATGGTTGTCAATGTCGGCCTGCGTAAAGGTGCCATAGGCGCCCAGCGCCGTACCGCCCCGAAACAGCGTCCCGCCTTCGGGAAGACTCGTGACCGTGTACGTCAACTCCGACGCGGATTGTTCGGCATCGGTCGCTTGCAAGTTTGCCGACGTGATAACGGTTGTCGCGTTGTCGGTTGCGGCCAACGTGTGGTTGGTCACCAACACTTCTTCCGTGTTCGGTGACGTGGTGGTCGTGTACAGGTCCAACACTTCGGCCGCGGTCAGCGCGGTGTCGTAAATGCGGACGTCGTCCAACCGACCGTCATAGCCTTCGCTGCCATTGGTGTGCGAACCGAGCACAAAGGACGTGATGCCAGACATCGCCTTCGTCTTTCCGGTCCCCGAAGCCCATGACACACCATCAAGATAGATGTTCATTTCGCCGGTGGTCGCGTTCTTGGTAAACGCCCAATGATGCCAGGAATTTTTATGAATCAGCGGGTCGGTAATCGCATTGTTGATTCGGTCGTACCCCGAATCGTTCCCGGCGTCCCAGTAGACCCGACTGTTGCTGAACGACATGTGGACATTGAAGGCTCGACCTCCCGACGAATTGACTCCGTAAAGAATACTGTCGTTGGTCGGTTGGGTGTCACCGCCGTAGACCCAAAATGCGAACGTCACCTGTTGATCGATGGTATCAAACGTGGCGGCCGGAACAGCGATATTCCCATCGGCATTGAACTCGATGGCGCCACCCAGTTGTCCATCCGCCCACACGCCGCCGGTGACCGTGCCGTGGTTGGCATTTCCCGAAACATCGGATGCCACCACGCCGGCGGTTTCATCAAGCGGGTACCAAGCCACCGCAGTCATTACGACTCGCGACTCAAGCGTCTCGAACAAACGCAGTCGACGCCGCTTGGCAGTGCCGCGACGTTGTTGTGATTTTGGTGGACGAGACAATAAATCCGAAGCCCAGCGGTAGGGTTGGGGCATTGGTTTTCCGATGAGAGTCTGGCTTGAATAGACGTTGAACTGACAAGTGCGCGACGCGAACCCACATGACCTTTTTCGGGACGGCCACGCAGCCTGATCACATCTCGCTTCCCAGTGATTCGACTTGCTTTCCCAACTTGGATGGTAAATATGAAGGGACGTTGCCGAATCGCTATCCCCAATACAGTACACGCCTTTGTTGGACAGAGGAATCGAAAACGCCAATCCAGTCGAGCGGCAAGGCTGGTTTCGCCCCAAAAAATTGCTGGCATTCGAAGCCAATTTCTCGAGACGAGAGAGGTCGGCCGGCCCAACCGAAGCATCCTGCGCGACGCAATTCGTTAACGACGAATGGAGCGATGGAAGCTAGGGCTCCGTCAATATTAAGACGTGGGGTAGGCATCCTGCCTGCCAATGCACAGATATTGGAAATCGCAGGCTGGAAGCCTGTTTATACCCCACAAGTCTGCTGTTCATTTTCCGGGCCGAAGGCCCAGCATTTTACCTAGCCCAGCCCGCAGGGCTGGGTGACGGGAATACGTAACTATCGGAGGGCCAACGGCCCGGCAGTTTAACCATCCATCGCAAACTGCCGGGCCTTTGGCCCTGGGCGGCGTATTGGTCCGATCGTTTCCCAGGCCGATGGCCTGGGCTAGGCAAACCAATGGCCCGTTGGGCCGGAAAACCGTGAGCCAAATCGCTTGCACGAGTTGTGGGGTATAAAGAGGCATCCTGCCTGCCAATGCGCAGATATTGGAAATCGCAGGCTGGAAGCCTACGCCACGTTTTAATATTGTCAGAGCACTAGAAGCGATTGAACAGGGATGATCATTCTTCGATCGAATGCATCACGCCATGTGTTGGAAAATGGCCTACGCGACTTTTCCGTTTCGGCGACGTAGCCCAAAAACCCCTAAACCAATCGCACTGAAGATCACAATCGATGACGGTTCGGGAACGGTGCCGACCGAACTGGTCGTGATCTGAACATTGTCGACGCCAAGGTTGAAAAAGCCTAGATTGTCGCTCTGTGCGAATCGCAACTGGAACGTACCACCGCCACCGACAAGGGCAGTGATGTCGAACGTGTACGACGTGTAGGGTTGGGTGGGGAAGCCGTCGATACCGGTGTAGAAGTTAAACAACACGCCTGCTCCGGTGTCCAAGGCCGCTGCGGTACCGGTGAGAATATCAACGCGAGCGTGTTGGTTGGGGTTACCGGTATGATCGAGACCAGCCGGATCGACGATGGCTGTGGATTCCGTCTGAACAAACATGTCGAACGTCAGTTCAGCAGTCGATATCGGACCCGCAACTGTGAATGACTGTAGCAGGGCGTGTGTGCCCGGCCCATTTTGGCTGGTTACGGCATAGAAACTTCCCGACGACGGTCCGGCGGTTGGGAAGTTCCCGCTGTTTCCGGGAGTGACTCCCGATATCACATCGATCGAACCACTGCCGGCGTCCACGGTGGTCCAGCCGGTGAGATCCCCTGTCTCAAATCCGCCGTTGGTGAGCAGCACACCTGCGCCGGCATGGCTTGAAAGGCCAATCATGGCCACCAAAAAAGCAACAAATTTCATCGTTCTCACTTCACTCATGATGCATTGAAGGTCGTCCTTGTGTTGAGCTCCGTCGTTCGGGGGGAAGATAACGCCTCGCACTCTTCAATGCAATCAAATTGAATCCGAATAGGCCGATTTTCCGAATCCTAACGCTTCAGCTTCATCAGCCCCTGATATTCAAGTGAAATTGGACCGATTTGGGTTCACGGATGATCACCGCTGGTCGTTTCATATTGGCCATCCTCGAATCACGTCCGCGTTGGTGAAATCACAAACTCTAAGAATTCGGTTTCGGTTACTGTGCGGATGGAGTTCGCGTTGGCTACGGGGTGTGGATCCGTCGAGGATTCGGTTTGGCCCTGGATCCACAGATCCGTCGTTTCATCGAGCCCTGCTTGGCACTCGCCACCCAATCGCGTCGCCAACAATTCGGCTTCTTCGCGAGTCATACTGTCTAGCCGGCCGGTCAAGACGAACCGCTGGCCGGCAAGCGGACGGATGAATTCGGCGCGAACCATCATGCGTTGAATATCGATCGGCGCCGCGGTGGCAGTTGCGTATTGGGCCGACGGATCGGCAACCGATGCGCCGTTGTCTTGACCGGGATACAGGAACGGGACGCCGACTGCGGATGACGGCGGATCGGCGCGGCGCGTGATTGCAGATGCTGCGCGGGGTCGCCTGCGCGATGCTGATCCGGCGCGAGGGCCGCGGTATCCCCATTCGCCCGCCCGGCCTCGGTTCAGGTTCAAGCGTTTCTCGAGATCGGTCAGCGATGTGGCTTCGCGGTCGATGCCGGCTGCCATCATGATCTTGGCGCAGGCAATCGAATCTTCCAGTGCGTCGTGATGGCGGAATCGAATCCCCAGCCATTCGGCCAATGGCTTGAGCCCGAATCGAGGTCGGTGCGGCCATGTCCGGCGAGCCACCGCCCGGGTACACGTGAACGACAAATCGGGCACCGGATGATCGACTTGTTGAAGGCACGCGATCATCACGCCGATGTCAAAGCTGGCGTTATGGGCGACCAAGCAGTCATCGCCCAGTTTGGCGGCGATGTCGGGCCAATGGTCGCCGAAAACGCTCTCGCCGCGGACCTGGGCGGGAGTGATTCCGTGGATCTCGATGTTTCCGCGGCTGAAATACAGCGGTTCGGGGCGGATCATCCACATGGCCTGATCGACGATCCGGCCACCCCGGACCACAACAGCGGCCAATTGGCAAGCACTGTCGCGGCGGCGGTTAGCGGTTTCGAAGTCGATCGCCGTGAAGTCAGCAGAGAATTCCATCGCCCAGGCCGTGGTTGTAAAAGAGGCATTTCCCCGTCTTCGTTACGGGCGTCTTCGCCGTGTTATTTAAACAGGAACCGATCGAGGCACGCTTTGCGTTTTTGGGGTAAGAAATGCGAAATGCCGCCGCTGAGTGGCTCTTTTGAGTTGTTCTGGAGGGTCGTCAGACTTATCCTAGGGCGTTGCGAGGATCTGGGCAAATTCCGGCGGTCACGCCATCGTTGGTCCTGAATCCTTGCATTCCTGTCAGAAACGATTTCGTCACCGAGTATAGCTTTTTGTCGGCCCCACGATTGTGCGGGCCGTGTCATTTTTGCTCGGGTTGCGTGATCCAACGGGTTGTCCTTCCTTATACCACTGTTGCTGCGAGTTCTTGCCATGTCCAAGTCGTACGTATCGAAGTCCTCGCGTCGCATTGGCGCCGCCAAACAGGTTCGCGAACGTCGACGACGACGGATGCTTGAAACGCTAGAGCCCCGATGCTTGCTCGCTTCCCTTGGTGGCGAAGTGTTTCTTGACACCGACGGCAATGGCGTCCGTGGTGATGCAGAAGTCGGTGCGGCAGACGTTCGCGTCTACGTCGATGCCAACGACAACGCCAAGTTCGAAATCGGCGAATTGTTCACGACGACCGACGAGAACGGCCAGTACCAATTCGAAAGCCTGCGGCCCGGCGACCGCAACATTCGCATCGTGGCCGACGCGGCAGATCAAACTAGCCCTCGCATGTATCTGGGCACCGGATACCTGACGACCTTCGACGGCGAAGGCCTCGCGCCGACTCAACTGTTTGAAATGAGCGAGAGTGGTGACGTGTTGACGATCGGCACACCGTCGACCACGCGCATGCACGGACTGGTGCGAACGAACGAGGGCATGCTTGTCGGCATCAACGCTGCAAACGATGCGATCTATTCGATCGATCCGATGACGGGCCAAGAATCGTTGTTGGCCGAGACGGGCAAAGAAACGGTTGCCGGTTTGGCTTACGATGCTGGAACCGACACGATCTATACCTTGATTCGCGAATCGGGTGCGCTGCGTTTGAAGACCGTAGACGCGGAAACGGGAGTCTTGCGGACACCCGTCGCTTCGACCGTTTCACTTCGTGGGATGGGCGGTGGTAGCACGTTCTATGACATCGACACGGCCACGAAAACGGCCACCGAAGTTACTCGCGGAACCGGATCGCCGTTCGCCAGCACACTTGACGTTCGCAGCGACGGCGTGATCTTTGGGCTGCAAGGAAACGACATCAAACAGTTTGCCTTTGACGACGCGGGGTCTTCTGGTGTGACGGTCTCGACGCTGTCAACATCGATCAACGCGATCAGCTTCGGTGCCGACGACAACCTGTTCGGTGTCAGTTCGCCATCGACTTTCCACAGCATCGACCTAGCGACCGGTGTCGTCGATGCCGGGATTCCCATTCAATACCAAGGGCGAACAATCTCGGGAATTCAAGGCTTCGATATCGGTCCCGACGGGACGCACTACATGGTCGACCCATCGCACCTTTACACGTTCGACCCCCAGACGGGCATTGCCAACCGGGCACCGAACCGCGGTTTTCCATCATCGCCGATCTTCACTTCGTTGACGGTGGCAAATGACGGTTCGCTGTTCGCATCTTTCTTCAGTTCGACAGTTCAAATCGGTTCGGTCGATCCCGTCACGGGCAGGGCGACCGACCTGGGCATCATCGGTGGCAGCACGTCGTACTACCCTTCGTTGGTCGCGACTGGCATTCCATCCGACGGTGCCGCGACGATCGATTTGGCCAACGTCAGTGACTTGACCTTTGACACGGTTGGCAACCGGATTGTCGGATTCGATAACAACAGCGATCAATTTTTCCAGTTCGATACTGACGGCATTGGCACGATTCTTGGCACGGCATCACGACCGTTGGATAGTTGGTCACTGTCGTTCAACGGCGCCGACTTTGTCATGTTTGATCAGGGTGACCCCGATCGTACCGCCGTGATCAAGGTCAATCCCGACACCGGGCTGATCAGTGAAGGCTTCGACGCGTCGATGCGAACCCCGGCCGAGTCGCTGTTTTATGCGACGCGAGGGAACAATGCGCATCGGATAAGCGTAGGTGATGTCGACTTGGTTTCGATGGACTTTGGCATCACCCGCATCAAGCCGGTCGCCGACGTCGAAACGGACTACCCGATCGTGATTAGCGAATTGCTGCTGGATCCACTTTTCGGTGATGCGAACCAGCAACAAGTGGTCGAACTTCGTGGACTTCCCGGCGGCGTCTTGCCGTCAAACACCTACTTGGTTGTTGTCGAGGAAAACAATCAGAACCCTGGTCGCATTGAATCAATCTTTGATTTGAGCAACCAACCCCTCGGTGCGAACGGCTATCTCGTACTGGCACAAAATGACAGTCCTCATCAGATCAATGCGAACAGCGCAGTCTTGCGCAGCACCGGCGATGGTTTTTCCGGATTGCCCGGCGACATTTTCTCGACCATCGATACGTTCTTTCCTCGGATTGGCGGCATCTTTGCTGCTTCCAGCGGATTCTTTTTAGTCAATTCAGAGACTGTACCTGTCGTGGGTCTCGATATTGACGCCGATGATGACGGGCTTGCCGATGTCGACGGGCTAAAATCCAATTGGACGATCCTGGATTCGGTTTCTGCACATCAGTTCGTTGGCAGTGGCGATCAAGCGTACGGCCAAATCCTGTTAGCGAACAATTCGGGATACGATCCCGACGTGATGATCACCGAAGAAGGCACGCCCGTGGTGCTCTCCAACGGCAGTGGCTACCTCGCCCGCGTCGGCGAATCGGTCGGTAGCAGTCCCGACGACTGGATCCACGGCTCGGCTGTCGATTTGGGCAGTGACACGAGCGGCCCTTTGCTCGAACTGTACGATTTTGGTCCGAACCTGCCCGAATCCATGTTTTTCTTGGAACGGTCGCTGGATCACTTCGGTGAAGCCAATTTCGTTGGCGGTGTTCGTGGAACGATTCTGCAGAATTCACCCATCGATCCGGCGAACCCCGACGCAACAATCCTGCCACCTTCTGCGGCGGTCGGGTACACCGTGCTGGCGGACGAGAACGGCAATGGTGTTCAAGATACTTTCGACATCAGTGCCGATCCCAACGTCATCGTCAACCAAATTTTGCTGGACGTCGGGTTTAACCCAGGCTTCGTGCTGCCGACGATTCCACTGACGCACGCGTTTCCAGGATTGACCATTTCGACGGCAGGTGACGACAACGAACCGATCAATTTTGAAGTTCAAGCTGTCCGCGAACGGAACTCGTTCATCACCAGCAGCAACTTCGTCTACTCACACGTGGGTATCGGTTTCTTCAACGAGGGCCGCAAGTTGCGGTTTGAATTTGACCGTCCGGCCAGCGAAGTATCAATCGTTGCGATAGGTCCGCAGAACGGTACGGAAGCTACCTATGGAGTTTTGGAAGCCTATAATTCCAAAGATGAGCTGATCGGTGAAATTACCAGCAGTCCGTTGCTGGGTGCGAATCGCCAAACGTTAACGCTGGACGTTGACGACATTGCCTATGCGATCGCGTATGGCAATGAAACCATTGCGGGTGCCAGTCCCTTCGCAAGGTTAGACGGATTCGCATACAAGCAATCCGAAGCAACCGCCATCACGGACGAGAACGGCAAGTACGAAATCAAACGTCTGCACCCGGGCGAGTACGACATCCGGATTCAATCCGATCCGGACAACCCGCTGCTGGCAATTTCCAGTCAACGTATCGTGATCGACAAGTATGAAAACTTCGTTGTCGGCACAGCGGTCCAGCCCAATACCGTTCCCATTGTTCAAGACGACTACCAATTCGCCAGTGACGAAAACGCACCGATCGGTACATCGTTGGGCGTGATCGTTGCCGAGGAATTGGACGATCAAGTGTTGGCGTTCTCGATCGTTGGCGACAACCCGTTCGGTTTGGTTCTTGATCCGTCCACGGGTGAGTTGTTCGTCGGTCCGGATACCGTCTTGGATTTCGAATCCGGCGAAACGATCTCGATGTCGGTCGGCATCAGCGACCCCTTCGTGACGCTCTTTGTTCCCGTCACGATCACGCTATCGGATGTGAATGAATCGCCGGTTGTCGATCCGGCCGTCTTTATTGTCGCTGAAGGCACGGCGTCGGGGACCAGCCTGGGTCAAATCACGGCTTCCGACCCCGACACCGCTCAATCGCAAAATATCAGCTTCGCGATCGTTGGCGGTGACCAACCGGAAGCGTTTACGATTGATCCGGTGTCTGGCCTGTTTACCTTGGTCGACGCAAGCGTGATCGATTTCGAGCTCGCTAGAGAGTTGGTCGTGATCGTGCGGATCAGCGATGATGCGGATCCCGCACTGACGACCGATTACGAACAGGTTATTCGCGTGCTCGACCAGAACGACCCGCCATCGGTCGCGACGACGGAACTTTTGATCGACGAAAACCCGACGATGCGTCTTGTCGGACAACTGCAGGCGTCGGACCCTGACACAGAGCAAACGCACACGTTCCAACTGCTCGGCGGAACGGGCGCCGAGCTATTCTTCGTGCGGCCAAGCGGCGAAGTGATTCTCCGTGAAGGTGCAACGCTCGATTTTGAAATGGGGGCCACGTACACGCTTCGTGTGCGTACCATCGACAGCGGCGCACCGCCGCTCGCAGCGGAAGGCACCGTCACGGTGACCATCAATGACGTCGAAGAACTGCCGGTCCTATCCACAACTTCGGCGTCGGTTTCGGAAGCCGCCGTCGCCGGCGATCTGGTCGCAACACTGACGTCGTCGGATCCCGATGGATCAACCTTCGAGACGACGATTGCATTGCTTGACGGATTCGATTCCGCCAACTTTACGTTCGATCCAGCGACTGGCCAGTTGTTGATCGCCGATGGAGCGTCTTTGGACTTTGAAACCGATCCGGTACAAACCGTCACATTGCGAGTTGCCACGACGGGAACCGACTCTTTCCAAGACGTCACGTTCCGAATCGAATTGATCGACGCCAACGACACGCCGATCATCACGACCGAGCGAATCGTGTTGTCCGAATTGGCCGCACCGGGAACGATCGTCGGCCGCGTTGAAATTCGCGTCCTCGACCCCGACGTAGGTGACACGGCAACGCTAGAAATCGTCGGTGGCAACGCGGCATCGCTATTCGTGTTGGACGGGGCGACCGGCATTCTGAGAGTCGCCGAGGGCGCCACCTTTGATGCGGATGTCGCATCGGATCCGTTGATGTTGGAGGTCCGAGTGACGGATGCGGCGGGACTTTTCAGCACCAAGGCGATCAACATGGTCTTGAATAACGTCAATGAACCGCCGCAGTTCACAATCGATGCGCCCGCGTCAACAACGCTGCAGAGCGGATCGTTCTACGAATTTGTGATGCCCGAAAACGCGGTTTTTGATCCCGAAGGTCGAGAGTTCTTCGTTTCGGTCTTTGACCAAAGTGGCCAGCTCCCCGCTTGGCTGCGTTTCGATCCCGTCACCCGTACGTTGTCGGGTACCGCGACGCCGGGTTCGGTCGGTACCTACAATATGACACTGCGGGCGTTCGAACGAGGTCCTTTGGATCTACGCAGCGACCTGACGTTTGACTTAACGGTCGAACGGGGAACCGAGCAGTTGACCAACCGACGAAACCGGTTGGACGTTGACGCTAACGACGCGGTTTCGCCGATCGACGCGTTGCGAATCATCAACTTCATCCGACGCAACGGCAGCGGCGTATCGGTCAACGTTCCTCGATTGTTCAGCGGTTTTGTTGACACGTCCGGTGATGGATTTGTTACCGCGCTGGATGCCCTGTTGGTCGTCAACGGGCTGACGCAGATCAGTTCATCGGTGGGGAATGAGCAAATCAGTTTGCCCACGGACGATCGTGACGACGTCAATGACGAGGCGCTCGCTGATTACCTGATCGAATCGTCGCTGTTCTAAGCAACGATCCACCGTCAGTTCAACGAAAAAAGCCGGCCGCGGTGACACGGTCGGCTTTTCTTATGTTGATGCTCGTCGCCAGCTCGGTAACGATCGTGTCGACCTACAGCTGTCAATCGACGAGAGTCTCTATGCCTGGAACGAGCTTCCGCAACCGCAGCTCTTGACCGCGTTGGGGTTCTCAAACGTGAAGCCTTGTTTTTCGAGGCTCTCGTACCAATCGACGGTTGTGCCGTCCAAGTACAACGCACTCTTCTTGTCGACGACGACGGCAACGCCGTGGTGATCGTATTTGGTGTCGACCTTGTCGTCGAAGCTGTCGTCGAAGTTCAGCGTGTAGCTGAATCCGCTGCAACCGCCGGCTGCGATGCCGATTCGAAGCACCATGTCGTCGCCGAAGTTGTGTTCTTTTTGGAACCGCTTGACTTCTTCGGCGGCTCGTTCGGTTAGTTTGACTGCCATCTTTCGATTCAACCCTTCGTCGTGGACGATATTGGTGAAGGTTTTGTTTTGGGAAAGTGGATCGCGATAGGCGATTCACCGCTTCGCCTACATGATATTCAGCTTGACCACTTCGCGGCAAGCGCAAGCGACGCACTCGCCCCCCACCCAGGCAAGAAAATGACGTTTTTACGAAGGTTTTTGCCGATCTGCGGCTCCGACAACGCGGATTTTTTCAGTGCCGCCGCTCCGAAGAGCCATCCTTGGGCAGGTGGGCGTGTCAAAATTGGCGATTCGGCGTACAACGTGGGTTGAGCCATGGCGCTCATGTTGACCTCGTTTCTCCCGCCTTCCCGACCACGATTTCATGCGGCGAATTGGCTCTTTCACCAACGAATCGACAGTTCGGCAATTCGTCGAATACCTCTATACCCGGTCCATTGATGCCAAAATCATCGATTCGGGTGCCGAAGGTGATGAGCGAAAGTGGGATCTTTGGATTCGCGATGAGGCGGATTTAGAGTCGGCCCGAGCCGCGCTGGCAGATTTCGAGACCGATCCCAACGCCGAGCGGTTCAAGTCCAGCGACCTGGCTGAACAGATGCGTGACGAACGAATCGATCGCGAGCGTGCTCGATTCGCTGCCGAGCGAGACGAAGTCGTCCGCGAAACGTCACCGTACCCCAAGCCAGCCAAGCCAACTCAGCCACCCCAACGCGGTGAGAGCGACGAATCGTTACTGGCCGATGTTGCCCGTCAACAATCCATCCCGATCACGATCGCGATCATCGCAATTTCGGTCATTGTCAGCTTCACGACCAATTTCGGCAAACCTCGCGGTTCGGCCCGGCGCGGCGAAGTGACGTTGGAACAGCGAGTCTATAGCGAGTTGTCTTTCGTTGACCGGGACGAGTTTGCAAAGTCGGGCCGAAATCCGTTCGCATCGATCGAGCAGGGTCAGGTGTGGCGGTTGTTCACGCCTTTATTGTTGCATGGCGACGAGTTCCACCTGGCATTCAACATGCTTTGGATCTTTTTTCTAGGCAGTGCGATCGAACGATTGCACGGTTCGATCTTCTTTGCGGTTTTGATCATCGTCACGCAAACGGCGGGCATGATGTTGCAGGTTGCGATTCCGCCGCTTGATTGGATACCGGCAACATTACACGGATCGCCCTTCGCCATCGGCGCTTCGGGTGCCGTCTATGGGTTGTTTGGTTTTCTTTGGATTCGGCCACTGCTCGATGACTCGTACCCGATCAATCTTGATCCGATGAATGTTGTGTTGATGCTCGGTTGGTTGATCGCGTGCATGATTCCGCTGATTCCTGGCGTCGCCAATGGTGCGCACTTGGGCGGTTTGATCGGTGGCGTCGTGGCGGCGGTGCTGAGTTATGGAGTGATGGGCCGATTCGCAAAGCGATGAACCGACCATGAATCCAAGCCATGCATCCGACGATTCATCGGGCGGTGTTTCGTTCTATACCGCGATCATGGAAGTTCTGCGGATCGCAATGCCATTGTTGATCAGCACGGGAACGTTCTCGTTGGTGCTGTTCGCTGATCGAACGTTCTTGCTAAGCTATGACGGCGCGTCGATGAGCGCGTCGATGGCCAGCGGCAATCTGTTCTGGGTGCTGGTGTGTTTGCCGGTGGGCATTGCATCGATGACTGGCGCGATCATTGGCCAATATGTCGGCGCCGGGCAACAGGATCGGATCGGCCGATTTCTTTGGCAATCGGTGTGGATCTCGCTGGCGTTCACTCCGCTGTTTGCACTCATCGCTTGGCATGCGCCGTGGTTGTTTCGGGTAACGGGCCAACCCGAATCGCTTGTCTCCCTCGAATCGACGTACCTACGATGGTTGATGATCGGTGCGGTGGGGCATGTTCTGGAAACGGCACTGAGCGGTTTCTTTAGCGGGATCGAGCGGACGTCCGTCATCATGTGGGTTTCCCTCGCCTCGGGGCTGACGAACGTCGTCTTGGATTTGGTTCTTATCTTTGGTGTTGGTCCCGTTGGCGATTGGCAGTTGCCGGCGATGGGGATCGCCGGTGCAGCGATCGGCAGCACGATCGCGTTTTGGTTCAAAGCGATCGTCTACGTTGTGCTGCTGCTTCGTTCAAAACACCAGTTGCGTTATCGTTTGATTGACGGCTTCGGGTTCGACTGGCCGATGACTCGCAACCTGATCTATTTTGGCTTGCCGACGGGGTTGATGTATTTGACCGAGGCTGGCGGATTCACCGTGATGGTGCTTCGGATCGGATCGCTCGGCGACATTCCGCTGCGTGCGACAACGATGGCGATCAACTTCAATATGGTCGCTTTCATCCCGTTGATTGGCGTCTCGATCGCTTCATCGGTGTTGATGGGGCGACACTTGATCGAAAGTGGGCCACGCCGTGCAACACAAAGTGTATACGCGGCACTTGCGATCGGGCTGATTTACAGCACGATTTGGATGGCCGGTTACTTGGTGGTTCCCGACGTGATGATGTCGCTTTATGAACGCAGTGTCAGCGACGCTGGATCGGTCGAAGCGATCCGATTGGCTCGAGGCCTACTGAAGTATGTCGCCGTCTATGTCGTGCTCGACGCGATCCAGTTGATCTTGGCCGGCGCCCTGCGGGGCGCAGGCGACACATGGTTCGTTTTGTTCGGCGGCGTCGTGGTGTCGGCGCTGGTGCTGGTGATCGGCTTTGTTTGGGAACCGGCCGACGATGGACTGCATTGGTGGTGGACCATGATCGCACTCTGGATCTGGTTGCTCGCGACAAGCATGACGGCTCGCTTCGCGTACGGTAAGTGGAAGACGATGCGAATGGTGTAGCGGTTTGGCTGCCTTTGAAATTCGAGGTTCGATGCCTTCGATTTCATCGCTGAGCAAGACTCATTGCAGGTCCGTCAGGCTGACTTCCGTTCGATAACGCTTGCCGCTGCGATAAATGATCATCGGCGTTCGTTTTCCGATCGGCGTAAGGCCGACCTGAGCAACCAAGTGATCGTCGCTTTCGACTTGGCGACCATCGAATTCCACGATGATGTCTCCGCGTTGCAGATTGGCAACTTCCGCCGGCGATCCCGTCCGAACGTTCTTGACCAAAGCGCCGCTGGCTAGGAAGTCGTATCCGGCTGAGATCAAATCGGCGGTCGTGAAATCGGGGTCCAAGGTGACTCCCAGATATCCTCGCTTGAGACGTCCGTTGGTTGCCAGCTGCTCTGCCACGGCAACCGCCATGTTGATTGGGATCGCGAACCCGATACCCTCGCTGCCGCCGCTGCTGCTGGCGATGGCGGTATTGAGTCCGACGACTTCCCCTCGCAAGTTCAACAGGGGACCGCCGCTGTTGCCCGGGTTGATCGCCGCATCGGTTTGGAAGAAGTCTTGAAGCTCAATCTTTTGCGTACCGAGGGACAGATCACGACGTCCTTTCGCGCTGAGGATACCGAACGTGACCGAATGACTTAGCCCGAACGGACTTCCGATCGCAATCACAAAATCGCCAATCTCGATCGACTCGCTGTTGCCGACTCTGGCGGCCGGCAAGTCCGGCACGTCGATCCGCATGACCGCGACATCCGTGCTGGCGTCGGAGACGACCTTGTTGGGATAAAATTCACGACCGTCGCTGGCCCGCAACAGTATCTCGCGAGGGCTTGCGCCCTGGATGACGTGACGATTCGTCAAAACCCATGATTCACCCGAGGCCGTGGTGATGATCACACCGCTACCGGCTTCGTCATAGGATTGACGCGAAACGCCGGCTCCTTCGGTCTTGTGAGCCTCGATGTGAATCACGCTCGGCTTGACCAGTTGCGAAACGCGACGAACCAAGTGACCGAGTCGATCGAACGTATTGAACTCTTCGGCAAGTTCGTTGAACAACCGTTCTCGCTGTGAATCGATCGAGATTGATGACGGCCCTTCGGGATCGAGTGACAGTCGTCGAACGCTGACAGATTTTCCGTCTTGTTGATCAAGCGCTGGGAAGGGCGACTGCGCATCGGCTGTCAACGACGCAAGCATCGCTGTCGCGCAAAGTGCCTTCGCGCCGTGGCAGCGAAACAGTTTAAGAAGCAAAGTTTGAACCATGGAGCCGTCGATCAGCAAAACGAGAGGGGGCCGGGGGGAGGCGCTGTGCAATCATAGGTATCGTCCGTCCGACGGGACCAGCTTTCCGCAAGCTTGCGATGGCATCCCTGCGCGCGCCATTTGTAAAAATCCGTACTAACGGCGCATTAAAAAACGACCGAACAATTGTTCGGCCGTCTTGGCGTTTGGTGATGCTTAACGAACCGTCGAATCGGTCGTGTCGGTTGCACGACTAGACCGAGTCGACCTCGGCGTTATCAAACACGCGATTCCACAAAACGGACGAACCGCCACCGGTGCGTGTTTCGGCCTTTCGCCGGCAATCAATACAATCGGTTGCATAGGGAATCGCACGCAGTCGGGTGATGGGAATTGGTTTTCCACAACCTTCGCAGTTGCCAAAGCAGTCGGCGTCAAAGCGAGCGATCGCATCGTTAATCGCGCCGAGTTCACGGCTTTCCGCTTCGATCAACTGACTGTTCAGCTCATCTTGAACGGTGTCGGCTGCTGCATCCAGGACATCGCCTGTTTTTTCTTGGTGCAGTTCGCGAAGCAGGCTGAGGTCGCCTTCGAGAGCGCGATGGAGCGCGTCGCGACGGCGAACGAGTTGGTCGCGGAGTTTCTTGATCGAGTCATTTCTAGTCATCGCATCACCTCACTGTTGGAAAAGAAGGCCGCCGCGATCAGGCTTGGGGTGGGGGTCACTGTTGGTATGTCCGACTTCTGTCCTCGTCAAAACACCGGATCCACCGAAGGTGGGCACATGTTCAGTGTCTTGGCGAGATCCGAGGACGGCATGCATTCATCGGGCAGTACGTAGCTAGACCAAACTTGGTTTCAAACTTTCGCAAGCCCGCATCATCCTTGTGCCCTCGGACCGCTCAATGATACGAAGGCCGTCAACGATTCCACCAACTTGTAGCAAGAATCATTAAGAAACTGGTCTCCCAGCGTGCGTAAGTTGCCGATTACAAAGGCTTTGCGGCGAAAAATTCGAAGTCGGGGTTCGCATTCGGACATTGCGAGCGGCCGGACATTTACGCGATATCGAGGCCAATGCGGCTCTGCAGGGGTGTTGAATTGGCACCCAAAGTGGCTAATTCTGGTCTGGGGGCGATGGTAAAAACGGTGTAGTCGGTCCAGTTTGACTCACCCGACGGATCGAGACGTCCGAAAAAGAGACGGGGTAGGGATGCGCCGATCGCTTCACAGCGTCGCGTCTCCCTCCATAGAGGAATTTGTTCGACTAGGAAGGGATGGTTACGGTGAGCACGGAACACGCCAACGAATCGCCGCTATTTGCTGGACTCGACGGGACTGCCGACGCTTTTTTCGCGTTGCCCTCGTTTTCGGGCGGATCGCCAGCCGAATCATCGAGCGCGTCCGATTCGGCCGTCAAGTCGCTCGACACCGATCACCATGTCGCCAGTTCGTGGAACGGCGCCAGCGACTCGGTCACCGAGCAGACCAAGATTGATTCGATCGAGTTTCGAGTCATCCTTCCCGGTTCGCCGGTGCGTCGACTGCGTTTGACCGGCAATCGCTACACCTTTGGCAGCGCCGAGGGTTGTTCGATCCGGCTCAACGATGATGCGCTGCGTCCGATGCATGCGGTGCTGATTCGCGATCGTGCTCGCGTGTTGGTTCGCGCGTATTCGGTCCCCATCGAAGTCAACGGAACACGTACAACCGAAGCCGCGTTGTCGGTCGGCGATGTGCTGCGACTGGGCACCTATCAGTTCGAATTGATTTCGATCAGCACCGGTGTGTCGCAACAGCCCGGCGAACGTGCGATGGACGAAACAACGGATCGACTCGCTGAGTTGCGGAAAAACGTTTTTGGCGATCAACCAATCGCCAACCCGACTCCTGTCGCACGATCATCATCGCGTGCCGAATTGCCGGCAGCCGAGGATTTGATTTGGCGCGAACGTCTTCGTCGCGAAGTCGACCAATGGCGCGAACGTCAATCCGAATGCGACCAACGCGAACAACGTTGCGACCAACGCGAAACTCACTTGCGGGGTCGCGAAACGGAACTGTGGAGTCGCGCCGAAAATCTGTATCGACGCGAATCCCGGTTGCAGTCGCAAGAGTCATCCGTGTTGCAACTGCACGACGAGTACGTCAAGCGCCAGCAAGACTTGATGGACCTTCGTAAGCAGACTCAAACACACCAAGACGAACTCGATCAACGCGAAGCTGAATTTCGTCGTCAGGAACTCGAGTATCGCGGGAAGTTAGAAGTAGCGTCGCGACAGTTACAGCAGTCGCAACATCAAGCCGAGTCGGCGACTCAGGCCGTGGCGAAGATGCGTGAACAGTTCGAGTCGCTCAATCGCCAGATCGATGAACTGTCGTCCCAGCAAAACCAGTTGTCCGATCACGAAGAACGACAACGAGACGAACACCGCCAACTGCGTGACGATCTTGAATCGCAACGCGACGAAGCGATCGACGCGCATTCGAAGTCCGAAGCCCTGCGAGCGCTGGCCGAAGCACGCATCGAAGAGATGGAATCGCAACTGGAATCGCTGCGATCCGATTCCGGCGAACATCATCGCGCCGAATTGGAAGCCAGCGAGAACCAGATCACGGAACTACGCGAGCTCGTCGCCAACTTGCAATCGACGGTCGCCGAGGCAAGCGAGGAATCGGCGCGTTTGCGTCGCGACTACGAAGAAGCGTGCCACTCGGTTCGCCAACTCGAAGGTTTGGTCGCGGACAGCAGTCAACGTGGGGATGCGGATCGCGAGAGTTGGATCGTCGAAGCCGACGAACTTCGCGCCGCGATCGATCAGTTGTCTTTGGAGTTGGCTCGCGCCAACGGCGAAGTCTCGCGATTGAGCGATGACAATGAAGCCATGTCGCGGCGATTGAGTGTCGTGCAGACCGAGCGTGATGAAGCCCAGTCGCGGCCCACTCACGACGCATTCGACAGCCTTCGACACGAGCTCGAATCGGCCAACGCCAAGTTGACCGAAATGAAAAGCGAGTATGAAAAGACGCTCGACCGCTTGGCTGACTTCGAACAACAAATGGTCGAAGAGCGACAACGTGCCGTCGAAGCAAAAGCGGCTGAAAACGACGCGTTGCCAATGATCTCTGCGATCGGTGTCGGATTGATCGGACAAGCGTCGTTGGTTGTTGATGAACATGTGGAAGACGACCGTGATGATGAAATCCAAAACTCGTTGGTCGATCTGAGCGGGATCAATGCCGCCGACGTTGATGTCGATTCGCCGGAAAACGTGGAATCGAAACACGTTGAATCGGACGAGCCGTCAAACGAAATCAGTAGCGTCGCCAACGATGACGACGAAGACGAGGTTTGGCCGACGTACCAAATCGCCGATCCCGTCGAGAATAGCTTCGACAATGACACTGCCAGCGACGCGCCGCATTGGGACCATGCACCCGAGTCGATCGTCCATTCGGACGCCGAGTCGGCAGACGATTCATCGGTTGGATCTGTGGAAGACGAGTCGCTTGAACTCCAAAGCGATAGCGACGTGGACGACAGCGCGTCTTCGTGGCAACCGTCACAATCCCGGACCGAAAGCTCTGAAGAAGCGGTCGCGGAAGAGACGCCAGAACAGAACTTCGCCGACCTTTCGGCTGACGATCCACCGTTGCTCGATGAGAACGACCTCAGCAACAGCGACCTCAGTAACCACGACCTCAGTGACAACGGCGCTGGGCAGTCTGTTGCTGATGAACCTGAGATGACCAACCCTTGGGCGAATGCTTGGTCGGATGAGTCCCAACTTGCGGACGGCCCCGCGCTAGAAGATGAAAGTCATCGTGAGTCGCCGATCGATGCCGATGCATCGTCCGAGATGTCGGCAGACGATGCATCGAACGACGATCAGGAATCGCCCTTCGGCGGATCTTTGGCCAGCATGTTGATCCAGGACTTGGAAGCCGAATCGGAAATCATCCGTGACGACGATCGGTCCAGCGAAGACCAACATTCCGTCGAGGGCACGTTTGCAACGTCGTCGGAAGAGTCTGAGACACCGGAAGTTTGGAACCAAGCCGACGAAAGTCCGAGTTGGGATCGCGAATACTCCGAAGAGTCGGATGTCGAGGAACCATCGTCGTCGGTCCTAGATGACGATGTCTACGAAGATACTTACCATCGAACGGAAATGGTCTTTGACCGCTTTGCCGATCGCGATGATGATGACGACGTCGAGGAAAGCGACGTCGACCAAATGTCGGGCATGCTGACCGATTCGGTTGAACCAGAAGTCGAACAGGAATCTGAACAAGACGTTCAACAAGAATCTGAGTTATCTGAATTAATCGATGAACAGCACGACCTTGAAGAGCATGCCGATGAACCGGTGATGGAGGCGTCCGTCGATGCCGCCACGCAAGACTCGGATGTGACGGTCAGCGCCAGCGATGACGACGACGATTCCATCGAAGCCTACATGAACCGATTGCTCAATCGCGTTCAGGGGAGCCCGGCGACGGACGAGACCGCCAAGCCCGAGACGATTTCGTTGTCGACGTCTACGTCTATGTCTACGTCAGCATCCGTTTCCGCTTCGGTTCTAAGGACGGGCGAGTCGACGTCCGACGCGATGGCGAATTCGGAGACGATGGATCCCGACGCGCCGTTGGTCCCACGATCGAAGGCACCGGAACGAAACAACGACCTAACGGCAATGCGCAAGCTCGCCAACGATAGTGCCCGTGGCGCGATCAGCCGCAGCAGTCGTTTGCAGACTCGGAACATTCAAATCGCCGGCGTCTGCAACTTGGCGGTGGCTGCGGTGTCGGTCATTGCCGCACTGCTTTCGACAATGATGCTGGATGGAATGCTGCTTTATGTCGCTTGGGTCATGGCGCTGATCATCGCCGGGATTTCGGTTCGTGACGCCATGGGGAACTTTGCCGAGGCGAAACGGCGGATGAAGTTGGCCGACGTGGAAGATGCTCAATTAGAAGCCATGTCGGAAACCGAGTGATTTTTGCATCCAGACCATCTGGATTACGATCGACGCTCGATCGTGCATAATGGGGGGATCGTCAATTCATTTTGGCGATACCTAGCTTTGACGGTTCGCTTGACGGCTGCGGTGTCGCTTTTGAAGTGGTGGCCCCGTTTCCTGCGAAAGTCATGATGAACCGAACTGATCCGTCCGCTGGTCGCCCCGCACCCGAATCCGATGCCGCTTCGTTGCAGAACGTGTGGCAGTCCTTCGGCGAACAACTGCGGCGGCGGGCCCGAACGCGTTTGCGCCAGTACGGTTTGACCGGGCAAGCCGAGTCCATGGATATCTGCAACGATGTCATGGCTGATCTGATCCGTCACCAGAAAAATCAGGCTGCCGATCGACCGGAATTGTCCGGTGATGAAGTGCTATCATATGTCCTGCGCGCGATTGACAATCAGGTCATCGACACGTTTCGAACGCTGGCGCGTCAATGTCGTGATTTCCGTCGCAACGAAAGCTCGCCGCCCGAAGAAATGGCGATCGCATCAGCCGCCCGAACGCCCAGCCAGATCGCGATTCGCCGTGAAGTGATGGATCGCATTCGTCGGATGTTGGGCGAAGAAGATTCGTTGGCGGTCGACCTGATGCTGGAGAATCGCGATTGGAACGAGATCGGTGATGCCATCGGTCTGAAACCCGATACGGCGAGAATGCGGATCCGTCGTGCCCTCGAAAAAGTCCGTCGAGAGATGAATGTCAGCGACGAGCGACCCGATGAGTCGTAGCCCCGACTTAGACGGTTTGTCGATCGATGGATTGATCGAGCAAGTCAGTCGATGGCGAAGCGAAAAGCCGGCCGCTGGATTGGGTGAATGGATCCGGTCCGAGTCGATCGAGCCTTCACGATTGGTGGACATCGTTTGCATTGACCTGATGCACCGGCGCCGGATGGGGCAAACCGTTGGCGTGGAAGACTACATCGTTGACTTTCCCGAGTTGGCGTCGGACACGCTGTTGTTGGACATCATCGACGCGGAAGTCTGTGTCAACGTTGAACTGGGGCAACGTGTTACCGTTGAGGAGTACGTTCAACGGTTTCCAAACTTAAGGATCCCGATCCAATCGCTGTTCAGCCTCGGCGAACAACGTTCCGGCGAGCCAATCGGTGGCACGATCACAGTCGCCAACGAACAAGAGTCGAGGGACTTCTCGTTTGACGCTCCGACCAATATGGCGATGGAAGCAGGAGCGTTGGCGGCTGATGGAGCGCCCGATGAGGTCCGTTCAATTGACACGCCGGATTGGTTCGTCGGCCAACGATGTGTCGCCGGCGCGACCGGTGACGGTGGGAACCCGTCGCACTGGTTGATTCGCGGACGCGACCGCATCAACGGGAATCCCTTGGCGATGAAGGTGATTGAGATTCCGGTGATGGATCGGCGCGCGTCCGCAAATGGACTGTTGGATCTTTGCGAATCCGCTTCGATGGTCAACCATCCCGTCTGGGTGCGTCCTTTGGTGGCGACGGTTCAAGGAAGTTACTTGGCCGTCATTCGGCCTTGGATTTTCGCCCAGCCGACGTCGTTGGCCACCGACGGTGTGGAAGATGCGGTTGCGATTCAACAGCGATTTCATGATCTTTCCACGGTGGCCTATGCGTTGTCGGCCGCGCACCAGGTCCAGGCGACACATGGTGCGATTCACTGGGAAAATCTGCTGGTCGACCAGCAAGGGAAATGGAAATTGGTCGACGCCGTGGGCGGCCGACGGACGGTATCAAGATGGTCCGAATCTGGACCCCGTGAAACTTGCTTTGTGACCAACTCGGGCGACACGCACCCACAATGGATCGCATTCGAAGATCGCCGATCGGGCGATGTTCGTGATCTCTTGGCGCTGATCGCGACTACGATAGTGGGATTCGAGCGGCGTTTTTCGGATGACTTGGTCGGCCAGTTGGAACTGGCGGCGGCCAAGGAGACGGATAACCCATGTGCGGCGATCGGAGACACGTTGGTTCAATGGGCTGACCAGGTCGGTTCCTTGCGATGGTCATCTCCGTCGGCCACATCACCGACTTGGTTTCGCTTGGCTCGGCAATGGTGGGACGGCAGGAACGAGAAGCGAAATACACCCCCCAAATAAGCCTGGCCTGCTAAGCCTGATTGGCAACCGGGGTGTGGGAATGAGGATAGAATCGTCCGTTGGCGTCTTGGCATTCCTCTGACCGCTTTTCCGCGAGACTCGACCGAATTTCGACGTTCGTCGGGTCGTACGTACGGTTGGTTTACCATGCGCGGCCGCGAATGCTGAACGTCGAAACGCATCAACACTTCATTGCTAAGCCGAATAAGACCTTCCGATGCAAATCAAATGCCCCGAATGCGACGCCGTCCTGTCGCTGTCACGTCCCAAAGCGGGAAACTACAAACCGACGTGCAAACATTGTCAGCAGAAGTTTCGTTTGAAAGTGACGGCCGACGATCCACCGAAAGTGGGTGTAGGACGCATTAAGAAAGCTGCCACTGTCGAACAAACGATCGTGCAAGACGTCGACGCGACGATCGAAAGCTCGTCAAGAAAAAAAGTCGAGTCGACGGTGGTGCAGTCCAACGCCGCCGATGCGACGGCAGTGGATGCGACCGTCGATGAGGGCAGCACGGGTGCCGGTTCACTGGCCTCGGTTGGGCAAACCGCCGCAACGATGGCGAGCGGTGTTCAGAGTTTGAAATCAGCCGATTCGCCGATCGTTCGCTCGGGCGGATCATCGAGTGCGAAGTCGGATCCGAAGGACTCATCGATCTCAGATATGCCGACAAAGTTGGGTGGGTATCGCATCGTTAAGTTGCTTGGCCGCGGCGCGATGGGTGCCGTCTATGAAGCAAAGCAAGTCTCGCTTGATCGACAGGTCGCATTAAAGACCATTCGAGATCGTTTGATCGGGAACCCATCGTCGTTGGCAAGGTTCGTGCGCGAGGCTTACGCGGCGGCGCAACTGACTCACCACAACGTGGTACAAATCTACGACTTCGGCGAAGACGATGGCCGACATTACTTCAGCATGGAATGGGTTCGCGGCGGTCCGCTTGACGATGTCGTTCGCCAGAAGGGTTCGCTCGATCCAAAGATCGCGGCGGGATACGCATTGCAGGCGTCGCGAGGATTGCAGTTCGCGCACCGGCACGGCATGGTTCACCGCGACGTCAAACCCGCCAATCTGCTGTTGAGCGACGACGGCGTCATCAAAGTCGCCGATCTTGGTTTGGTCAAAATCCCCGACCAAGCCGACATCGAATCGACCGGCGGCATCACCACGTCGGCCGGAATCAGCAGCGGCACCGAAGTCACGATGCAGGGCACCGCTGTGGGAACGCCCGCCTATATGGCACCCGAACAAACCGTCGATGCGGCGAACGTTGACCATCGCGCCGACATCTACTCGCTCGGTTGTACGTTGTTCTACCTGTTGACCGGACGTCCGCCGTTCGACGGATCGGTTGCAAGCGAGGTCATGCACCAACACGCACACCAGATCGCGCCCGATGTAACCGACATCAATGCTCGCGTGCCGCGACCGCTTGCCGACATCGTCAAGCGATCGATCGCGAAGCGACCCGCCGATCGATACCCATCGCTGGTGGAATTCATTAGCGATCTAGAATCCTATTTGGGACTGTCGCAAGCCGGCGAGTTTTCGCCGACGTCTGGACAAGCCGATCGTTGGGAACAAATCGTTGGAAGCTATTCCAAAGCAACCGCCCTCGAAAAACTACAAACGCCGCTGTTGTTGGCAGCCATCATCGGTGGCTTGTTGCTGACGTTGGTCACGTTGGGCCTTGGTTTGTCGTGGTGGTTGACCGGCCCGGCAATCATCATCACCGCGATCGCGACACCGCTTGCGATGTCGGGCAATCAGAGCGCTGTTGTCGGTCGAATGCGATCCTGGTTCGGCACGCTGTCGATCATCGATTGGGCGTCGGCTGTGTTGGGTGCGGTGCTGTTCTTGATTGTCGTTGTGTTCGCAGGCATGTGGCCCGGTGTGATCGTCGGCGCCATCGTCGGTGGGTTTATCGGAGCGGCGTACCAGATCGGGCTAGTCGTTCCAACCAACAAACGCGCCGCCGATCCGCTGCAAGATGCTCAACGTTTCGTGCGCGACCTGAGAATCAACGGTGCCGACGAATCGGGTCTGCGGTCGTTCGCCGCTCGGTACGCAGGCGGAAAATGGCAGGCCTTGTTCGAACGACTGTTCGGCTACGACTCGCTGTTAGAAATGCGACTAGCATTGGCTAAGGATCCGTCCTTCGATGGATCGATCGGCGGCAACAGCATTCGTGATCGAGTGTGCGCGAATCTTGCGACGCGGACGGTCGCGAATCGCCAACCGGATTTACAGAAGCGATTGGCCAAGGTCGAACGATTGGGGCTGGAATCCGAAGGCATGAGTGCTGCCGAAGCCGAGGATCGCAGTTGGGCGATGGCGCAAGCGATCATGAAGGGATCGCAGGCAGTCGCCGCCGGTACGGGCGATGCCGAGGCAGCCGCTCAAGCAAAACGCGACCAGATGAAGGCGATGCTGGCGGAAGCACGCAGCGGAAAGTTCAAAATCAAACGCGACAAGTTGGCGCCGCTTCGATTTGCATTGGGCGGTCCGACTCGCTTGATCGCGGGATGCGGTTTGCTGGCCATCTTTGCGATTTGGGGAAACCACCAAGGACTCTTTGACTCGATCAAGGACATCGAAACGTTGAAACAAATCGGCAGCGGTAGTGCCGACTTCGACCAACTCGGTTCAGCCGTGCGAGACGCGGCGGTCAACGCGAATCAGTCCGACGATAAAACCACGATGGTCGGCGGTGGTGTCAGCCCCTGGTCGGTGGCCGTTGCCGGATTGTTGATGGCGATGTCGGCGTTCGTATCGGGATGGCGGATGAGCATCCCCGCCGCGATCGCAACCGTCGTGATCCTGTTCGGGCCTTCGCTGGGTATCCCCGGCGTGGGCGATGGGATTCCCGCGTGGGCGATCGCCGCGGCGGCGGGCGTGGTGATCTACATCCCCGGCATTTTGTTTGGTGAAAAGCGGTGACGTAAACCTGAGGCGAAACATCCCAGACGATCAACGCTACGGCGTGGCGAGTGGGATCTCGCCTAGGTCGTACAAGTCGTCGCCTTCGGGGACATCGAATTCGGCGTTCCGGATGCCCAGCTTTTCGCGATTCGAAAAATCAACGCGAAAATCGTAACGACCCGGGATCACATCATCGAACCGAAACGTACCGTCGCGGGCGACAGTTGCCCGGTATTGGATCTGGCGATCTTGCTGATCTCGGTAACGTTGGATCGACGCGGTCCAGGCAACTCCGACGTCGGTATTTAGCCAGGCTCGATAGGCTTTGGCGTCTTTTCGGAGCGCAACTAAATC
This sequence comes from Rubripirellula tenax, assembly GCF_007860125.1. NCBI lineage: Bacteria > Pseudomonadati > Planctomycetota > Planctomycetia > Pirellulales > Pirellulaceae > Rubripirellula > Rubripirellula tenax. Next base: position 698,137 of record NZ_SJPW01000005.1, on the reverse strand, counting down.
CACCGGAGCGACAGGTACAAGCACAGGAGTGTCGGCGTTCACCATGGCAAAGTTCCAAAGCACTTTCGTTTGGTGATCCGGTGGCGGCAACAGCTTTCCCGTCACGGCGCGTCCGTCGCCACCCAAATCGACGGCCTGCAATTCGCCCGCGACGGGTTGAATCCGAATCCGCTTCGACGACGTTACTTCCGTCGCCCCATCATCAACCATCATGGTGATGTTGCGCCCCATCGATCCCGTGCCCGGAAACACACGTTGGAATCGAAAGCGTCCGCCGGCGCCGCTTGTTGTTTCGTGTGTGGTAAAGATTCGCGGTGATCCGTTGCCGGACGAGTGAACGTCGCCGCTGTTGAGACTGATTTCAATATTCTCAACCGGTTCCCCGGCCACACGAAACACGCCCTCGACCGTGGCCCACGGCGTTAATTCGATCGAAGGACCGATGGTGTTCGTCGCCGATTTCAAATGCGCGAAACCGAAGTCGTGAACGATCACTAAGTGAAACGGTTCCGACCGGGTCGGGAATCGAAATTCGCCGGTCGCATCGGCGTCGAACCGTGTCGCGTAGGTGGACGAGTCGTCAATGTCGCCATTGTCTACCGAGATTTGTGAACCCGCGACGCCCAACGCGATCTTCGCACGTGCGGCCGGCTTGCCGTCGATCGAAACGATATTCGCAACAATGTCGCTGGCCGGTTTCAAATCAAAGTCGAATGTTACTTCACCTTCGTCGGTCGCAAAGTCACGGGAATCGGTGACCAGATAACCGGGAGCTTCAATCCGGATGATGTGCGCCACCGACGTGTGGTGAAACTGGTAGCGATAGTCCGACTGAGTCGCGGTGTAAGCATCGCGAGGAATCCAATCGATCCCGATATCGGCATCGGAGTTTCGAAGCCCCGGAACCACCCGGAAGTTCGTAATCGGTTCGCCGGTATCGGCATTCGCAACCTTTCCCGAAATGATCAAAGCGGTGGGTGGCCGAAACACAAATTCTTCTTCACGGGCGACGATTGACTGGTCGGAAAGTTGCAATCCACCCGGGCGACAGATGTCGGCTTCGAAGGGATCCAGCGGCGCTTCGTCCCATTGCCAGACTCTGTTTTCATCCGCGTACTGATCGACGTGATCGAATTCAAAGTACTCGATGCTGCCCCGCCATCGTTGGAAGAATACGCGCGCCTTTGGAATCCCTTTGCCGTCGGCATCGACGACTCGGATCCGTACATGGCCACCCGGCTTCAAAACGAAATCGACGGGGTCCATGTCCGGGCCGACGCGAACTTCTTCCAATTCCATCGTTCGTCCCTTGGCCGACGCGACGATTCGCGCCATCCTCGATTCACAGCCTGAAATCTCGTATCGCCCCGAAGCATCGGTGGTTGCTTCGCGACGATCGTTCGTGAACTTGGTACGCACCAATGCGCCGACGATCGGTTCGCCCGAATGGTCGAAGACGGTCCCACGGACGACGACGCCGCGATCGAGGGTCAATGTCTTGGACGGGACCTCGTTGATGTCGATCCCGTAAATTTCGCGATTCAAGTTCAATCGCGACGATTGAAAATCGGGGTGGTTGATCGAAACACGCACTTCCGTCAACTGTGCCGGGACCGTGTCGTATCGCCAGTGACCCTGGGCATCCGTTTTGATTCGGGTTCCCACGTAAAGCCGTTGGGTGTCGCCCGGCCGTTTCTTAAAGTAAACATTCGGACTCACTTCGGCACCGGCAATGAGGCGGCCCTCGGCATCGATCAGCGTGCCGCCAACCGACCAGCCCGTATCAAGAACGGCGGTGAATGCGGTGGGAAACGCGTCGGGATTCTTTTGGCTGTCGAATTCGGCCCAATAAGGCGCGTAGCCGGGCGGATCGATTCGAAAGCTCAATATCGGCGGCAGCTTCGGAAGGTGGATGGCCAGCCGACCTTCGGTGTCGGTGACGACGTCGCTGCCGTACGTGGATTTCTGTTCGAACTTGCCACGGGTGATTTGCGAAGCGACAACTTTCGGCTGACTTCGAATCTGGATCGACACGCTGGGTAACGGCTTGCCCTCGGTGTCAACAACGGTCAACTCGAACGGGTGACCCGTGTCGTTGCCCTCGGCAAGCAGGGCCGTCAACAATAAAGCAACCATGCTAACCGCGACGCGAGCATTCATCTAATCGCCTAGGATTTGAGACAGCGTGGACTCTGTCCTTCAATCCTACTCGATTAGCCCAGGCCGTTCATCGTTCCGGTGCTGGTGGCGAATCGATCGACTTCCATGCCAACGTTTTGCAACAGGTTCACATACAAATTGGGCAACGGATAGTTGTCTTTGCGATTGAACGCCAAGTGGCCCGCATGTCGCATGCCGCCGCCGGCGACCAATACGGGCATGTTACGATTATCGTGGTTGGAAGCGTTGCCAAGGTTGCTGGTCAACAACACGTTGGTGTGGTCCAGCAGCGTCGCTTCACCGTCTTGGGCCGCGTTCAATTCGCGAATGAAGTTGCCCCACTGGGCCACGATGGCGCCTTCGACGATCGCCAATTGTGCGAGTTTCTCTTCGTCCATGCCGTGATGGCTAAGGTTGTGGTATCCCTCGTCAACGCCTTCGATGGGGATCACACCACCGGCCCCGGGGATGTGCAGCGAAATGAATCGCGACGAATCCGTTTGCAACGCTAACTTGATCACTTCGCACATGGTTTTTTGGCGGCCGATAATGTCGCTGGGGTGGTTGATGTCGCGTGGCATCACAGCGTCGACTTTGGGTTTAGGCCGTTTCGCCCATTTCTCGGCTTCTTCCATCCGTCGTTCCAGTTGCCGAACGCTCGTGAAATAAGCATCCAGCCGATCGCGGTCACCCCGTCCCAGGTCGCGTTGCAGTGCTTTCGCGTCTTCGCCGACAAGATCCATGATGCTGCGACCTTGGCGAACTCGTCCCGCTCGTTTTTCACGTTCGCTTTTTGATTCATCGATGAACAATTTGGCGAATAGCCGTGACGGCGAGTCTTCGGGCGGAATCATCGCACCGCTTTCGGTGTAGCACGGACTCGCGCTGCCGCTGGTGCTAAGGACCAACGATGGAAACCGAGTGGCATCACCCAGGTGCTTCGCCATCAATTGATCCAGCGAAATCGAATTCACCGATGTGGCCGACGAACCGACGGCCGACGCCGTCAAAATGCTCGCTTCGGCGCGATGGCCGCCCTTGACGCCCGGGTGCGAAACTCCCGACACGACCGTCATCTTCTGTCGAACATCCGCGAGCGGTTCCAGGTAGCGAGAGGGTTTGTAATCGACGCCCGGATTTTCGGGGAACAGATTGTCAGCCACCAAACCGAGTCCCAAGGTCATTGCGACGAAACGCTGTGGCGCAGCCGACTTGTCGGACGCCGCGAACGATGGCTGCATCGCTGTCAGCCACGGCAAACTCATCGCCATCCCGCCGCCGCGAAGCACCGTCCGTCGGTCGAGCGCGCGACGAAAGTTGAATTGAACGCGTTTTCGTAAACTCATGGTTCTTACTTGTTCAAAAAAGTGGGGCTGGTAACGACCGCGTACAACAGCGATCGCAGGCCGTAGTCATCGTTCGACGCGTCTTTGACAATTCGGTCCAAGTCGTCTCGGTCGGCAAACTGGATTGCGGCACCAGTGCCGTAAGCTAATAAATGTGCGGCAAAGTTTTTCGCGACCGGACGAATGTCCTCGCAAATCAGGCTGCGGAATTCGTCAAAATCTTGGAAGCTTCGTCCATCCGCCATCGTGAAGCTGGCATCGACTGGCAGCCCGCGGCGCGACTTGCCGCCGTTGACTTGAAGATATTGATCCCGCCATCGCCCGGCGGCGTCGAAGTTTTCAAGTGCATATCCGGGCGGGTCGATGTTCTGGTGGCATCCGTTGCAGGATACGTCCGAGAGATGTTTTTGCAGTTGTTGGCGAATGGTTTTCGCGCCGCGAATATCGGGTTCGACCGCAGGCACGCTCTCCGGCGGTGGAGGAATCGGTGTTCCCAGGATTCGTTCCGAAACCCAAACGCCGCGCAGCACCGGCGAGGTGTTCGTTCCGTTCGCGGTAACCTTCAAGATGGAACCTTGGGACAGCAGACCGCCTCGGGGTGAATCCGATGGAAGCTTGACCTTTCGAAGTTCGTCACCGTCGACTCCTTCGATGTCATAGTATCGGGCCAATCGGCTGTTCAGGAATGTGAAGTCGGATCGGATCAGTTTCTCGGCGCCGGCGTTTGTTTCCAAGAGATGTTCCAGGTAACGTTGCGTTTCCCAGACCATCGCGTTTTGTACGACGGTGTCAAAGTCGCGGTAGAGTTTGCGATCGGGTTCGGTGAAATCGATTTGTGAAATGTCCAGCCATTGATCGGCAAAATCGCGGGCGAAAGTTTGGCCTCGCTTGCTGGCAAGCAAGCGGTCGACTTCGCCGCGAAGCGCTTTGGGATTTCGCAACTTTCCTTCGCGAGCCAACTTGGTCAGAGTCCAGTCCGGCATACTGCCGCAAAGTAAGTAGCTAAGCCGAGTCGCGATCGCATGATCGTCCAGCGGTCCCATCGGTTCGACGAAGTACAAGAATCGCGGTGAGCAAAGTATTGCTCGATAAGCCGACATCAAGGCATCGATCGGATCCGCACCGTCGTCGAGCGATTGACGCATCCACTGGACATAAGGTTTCAGTTCCTCCCCTTCGACGGGCCGACGAAAAGCTCGCGTTGCAAAACGCCGAAGCTGTTTCGACAGATCTGCGAACAACTTTTCGCTGTTGATTTGGATTCGTTTCTTCTTGGTATCGATAGAGACACTCAAGTCACCGAGGAGATGACGGCGAGCAACGTCGATGTCGCCGGCGGGGTGAATCCGCTGGACCACCATCGAATGCAATGCCACGCCGGGAACCTTTTGTGGTCCTCCTTCACCAGCACCGACTTGCCCCCCGGCAAACTTTGCTCGCTTGAGTGTTTCATCGCCGGGGCGAATTTCGATCATATCGCCGGCTTGAAACCAGGCGTCGTAGGTGTGTGTGGTCCGCTTCTGTGTCGCTTCGAATGACCCGATCCACGACAACAGCGGCGCGTTGGAAACGCACCGCCCATTTCGCACCGAGCACCAAACACCGCTGTCGTTGGGGGTGTTGACCGACGTCGCGTCAAACGTGATTCGATACCAACCGTCTTCGGCAATCGTGGACGACGTGATCCGTCCATAGAAGATCAAACCCGACGACCAAACGACCGCTTTGCCGTCGATCATCTCGGGGTCACGACAGCGACTGTTAGGATTTTTGCGAGCGATTGCTCGCGCGTCGTAATCGCGTCGGAATTCGTTGTCGGGTTCCATTACACGACGGCGAGCTGCGTCCAACGCGGCATCGACCACGGTCAAGTGCGAGTCGAGTTGGAAGTGCGAAATCGATTGATGATCGGCCAGTCCTGTGAACCCATCGAATCGTTGTTCTTCGGGCATCAATCGAGCCAACGGCACATCGATCGCAAACAAATCTTGCAGCGTTCGTTCCAGTTGGGCATTGGTCAATCGACGCGATTGGACACGTCCGACTTGGTCGAAGTGAGATTTTTGGGCGTCGTGCAGCCAAGCAGACGTGTTCACCAAGAACTGATCGGCTTCGTCGGGATCGACTTCGACGCTGTCATCGGGTGGCATCTCGCCGTCGCGGACTCGATCGAAGATGCGAACCCAACGCTGCATCGTTTTCGGGTCGTTCAAGTCGTGGGAGAGTGCGCGGGCATCGAAACCACCATCACCCCCGGGGCCGTCGTGGCAGTCGACGCACTTGGATTGAATGAATGCGTCGGTTTGCTTCGGAAGTGGCGAAGCTTCGACCGCAAACGCGGTAACGTTGAAAAGTCCTAGAAGGATCGCGAAAGCACGGGCCGCGATGGGACTGACAGTGAACGACATAATAAGATCAATGTCGGCGGAGGGGGAAAGGCGGGCCGGCGGACGGTCCCTGTTTGAGGGACGCGCCGGTGTATGGGGACCAGTATTCTACTTTCGCTGGCGAGTTTTGGGGAGTCATTCTCGCGACTCGGGAAGGGCCAGTTGCTCGTCGATCCACGTATTCACGCGAGTTTCCAGCAATGGCAGCGGGATCGAACCCGATTCAAGCACCCGATCATGGAAGGCTCGTACATCAAAACGGTCGCCCAGCTTCGTCTCGGCCGATCGTCGCAGTCGCGAAATCGCCAGCTCGCCCGTCTTGTAAGCCAATGCCTGCCCAGGCCAACCGATGTAGCGATCGACTTCCGCAACCACGTTGTGTTCGCTCAGTGCCGTGTTCGATTTCATGTAGTCGATCGCTTGCTGTCGCGACCAACCCATCGCGTGCAGCCCGGTATCGACGACCAATCGACTAGCCCGCCATGCCTCCATACTCAGCCGACCAAAGTCTTGGTAAGGATCTTGATAGAAGCCGATCTCTTTCCCTAGCCGCTCGCTGTACAAAGCCCAGCCTTCGATGAACGCGGTAAAGTTGCTCTCGCGACTGATCGGATGCAGGTCTGTCAATTCGGCTTGCAGCGCCAATTGCAAATGGTGGCCCGGCACCGCTTCGTGCATCGACAGCGATTCCAGTTGATAGATCGGTCGCGACGAAAGGTTGTAAGTGTTGATGTAGTAGAACCCGGCGCGTTTGCCATCGGTCGAAGGAGGCCAATAGTACGCCGATGTCGTCTGGGGCGCGACATAGTCGGGGACCTCGCGAATGCCGTAAGGAATCCGTGGCAGCCTCCCAAACAACTCAGGCAAACGTCCGTCGGCGGTCTTTAGGATCATCGCCGTGTGCCGCAGCAATTCCTCGGGTGTCTTGGCATAGAACTTCGGATCCGTCCGCAAGTGATTCAAGAACGCATCAAAGTCTCCATCGAACCGCAAGCCATCGATGATCGACTGCATCTCTTTTCGAATGCGGGCGTTCTCTCGGATTCCCGTTTCATGCAATTCGATGGGCGTCAGTGGCAACGTCGTGAACCGGAGAATCCGGTCGCGGTAAAATTCGCTGCCTCGGGGCAGTGCCGATGCGCCGATCGAACCACGGCATGCCGGGACATACTCGTCCTTCAAAAAATCCGCGAACCGTTGGTAGGCCGGCACGACGCTGGTGCGAATCGCGTCACGGATTTCTTCCGCGATCGGTTCCCACGATTTTCCCAATGCATCACGACTCTCAGTCGACACGTTCGTCATCAACAGTGACTTGTCGGGATCATCTACGACGTGGGCCATCGCTTGATCAACCGAATCTCGCATCACGATCGATGGTTGAGTCAGTCCGGCTTCGATTCCCGATCTTAGCAAGGCGATCTGTTGGTCGGCGTAGCGACCGAAATCACGCAGTCGGGCGACGTAGTTCGCGAAGTCTTTGACCGACTTGGGGTTCATCTCACGAGGGAGCTCGGGAAACCCAATATGGAATCCTTCACGATTGTTGATGGACATCCGATGCGTTTGAAATCGATGGTCGGCAAGCTGTCCTTCCAACCGCAGACGCAGCAGTTCTTGGTCAATCTGGCTGAACGCGGAAAGCATCGTGGGATCGATCGCCGTCAATCGTTCAAGGAACTGCTGGCGAGCGTCGTTTCGACGGTCGATGGCATCAAGGCTGTCATCGGCCAATCGATCTTGGCCACGTGGGTCGCCTGCGTTGGTGGCCAGCATCGGACTCTCGGTCAGTTCGAAATCCCACACCTCATCCAAAAGCGACCGCAGTTGTGAGTCGGGTGACTTCGACGTGGGATCGTCGGCTACTGCTTCCAAGGAACAAAGCGTGACGCAAAAGACGATCGCAAGAAGGTTTCGCATAGATCTTTCGTGGCTTCGGTGGTGGTGGGCGGTGCTTGAGCATGCTGGTGGTTCTAATCATAGTCGTTTTCCAGCCCCGCCTTCCTCACCGCCCCCAATCTTCATCGGGACCCGCTCATGATTTTCAGACTCGGCCTCGTCCTGTCCACGTTTTGGATCTCCGTGTTTTGGATCTCCGTCGTCGCGATCGCTCAGGTCGACGAGCCGTATCGGAGTCGGGCGATTGAAAAGTGGGAAGACGAGATTCGCAAACTCGAAAGCCTCGATTCCTCGGAAACAGATCCTGCCGATGCCGTCCTGCTGTTGGGCAGCAGCAGTATTCGGCGGTGGACGCAAGCGGCGATCGATCTGGCGCCGTATCGTGTCGTACGGCGCGGCTATGGCGGTGCAAAGTACAGCGATCTTGCGGTGTTTGCCGAGCGATTGATACAGCCTCATCAATACCGCGCGGTTGTCATGTTTGTCGGCAACGACATCAGCGGCGATGCACACGACCATACCGTTGACCAAGTCGATGGTTGGGTGCGGCACATTGTCGATGTATCGCGAAAGCACCAAAGCGGATCGCCGGTGTTGATCGTCGAAGTCACGCCCACAGGCAAGCGTTTCGAACATTGGTCCGCCATCCGCCGATTGAACGCGCAACTTCGCGAGATCGCATTGTCGACGCCGATGGTCTACTTCGTCCCCACGGCGGCAAGTTTTCTTGATCCCGACGGGAACCCTCGCTCGGAACTGTTTGTCGACGACCGTTTGCATTTGAACGATCAAGGGTACGTCATTTGGGCCGAACTGATTCGCGACCAGTTGGACGACGTGCTGAGGTTGATCGAGTCGACGCGTGAAGCAAAATCGAAGTGACGGGGGAGTTTCACGGCGAGATCGAGCGTTCCACGCAACCTATCCTGCCGAGATAGCCCATGTGTCGGTCGAGAAGTGCTATTTCAACGTTGTGACCAGTCGAAGCGAGTTCGTACACTCCGACGGTTACCGGCGGCTCCGTCGGGTTCACATTTCGTAGGGAATCGACACTTTTGGTCGGCAAGGACGCCACGACTGAAACGTTCATCCACAGACTTTGGCGAAGCCCGTCATCTTCTGTGTTGGCTGCTGCGCTGATCTTGCCTGTCTTGTTGTCGATTCAGTTGTCTCGAACGACGATGTCAGCGCAAGAAACGGGTGTCGTGTCGGCGGGTTACGAACACCCCGTCGCCGCTGCGCAGGTGAGCCCCGATCCGCTGCGCGTCAGCGGCAACACGATCCACCGCTGGCAAATCGGCGCGGCCGATGCATCGCTACTCGAAGGCGACTGCCTGCTGGAACACAATGGGCGGCGAATCGCTGGTGACTCGATATTGATGGTCACCGATGGAAACGCCGGCGACGTACGTTGTCGGGTCGTTGTGGGGGGCGCCGTTCTGCCTCAGGGGAAATCGCCTGAGCCCATCACGTTCTCGATCCGAACGCTTACGGATCCCAAAATTCAGTCGCCCGTTTTTCGTGGTGTGCCCACCGGGACACCTGCATTGTTGAAGCATCTGCCGGATGAAACAAATGCGTCGATCCAACCTGTTCAGTTTTCCGAGCCATTGATTCCTGCGCCTCAAGTCGGCGCACCACCGATCACGTTTTCCGACGGCGGTACAACGGGCGGGATGCAGTTTTTGGTGGGTGGCGGTTCACGAAGTCTCGAAATCTTGGCTCGCGGCGCTTCCACTCCGCCACAGTTCGAAACCATCAATCGCCCCGGTTCGAACGAGAGTCTGTTCGTGTTTCGCGGTGGCGTTACCGTCTTGGTGCGCGACGTGTCGGCGAGGCTGCCCAGCGGCGAATTCATGGAGTTGGGCACGATTTCGTTGTCGGCCGATCGCGTCGTCGGCTGGTTTCCGTTGGTGCCCAATTTGTTCAACGGTTCGGCGAACCTGGCAGATTCCGAAGGCGAATTGTATCTGGAAGGCGACATCGTTTTCCGACAAGGCGAACGAATCATCTATGCCGAATCGATGTACTTCAACGCCAGTCGCGAAGTTGGGATGATCTTGGACGCCGAGGCGATCACGACGGTGCCGGATTACCAAGGCGTCGTGCGGTTGAAATCGAAGGTGCTGCAACAGATCAATCGAGGTAACTATCGCGCCTTCGATGCCGCCGTCACGACCAGTCGCATCGGTGTGCCTCGCTATTGGTTGCAAAGCCAAGAGCTCAGCCTGACCGATCGCCAGCGAGTCGAGTTTGACCCGGCGACCCAAACGCAGCGAACGATTCGCGATCCGAAGATCGAAAGCAACAACAACTTTGTCTACATCGGCGGTGTGCCGATCCTCTACTGGCCGACGTTCTCGACCAGCCTAGATCAACCCGGCTATTACATCACCGGTGCAAGCGTTGGTAACGACAGCAATTTTGGAACTCGGGTAGCGCTCGACTTTGACTTGTTTCAATTGTTCGGGGTCGATGATGCGCCCAAAAATGTCGATTGGGAATTGTCGACGGACTATCTGAGCGACCGTGGCCCCGCGCTGGGGACGACGCTTGACTACAACTTGCCCGGGTTGCTGGGCTATCCGGGGCCGGCAAAGGGTTCTTTTGATGCTTGGGGCATCTACGACACCGGTCGCGACAACCTGGGAAGTGATCGCCGCAATTTGACGCCTGAAACGACGGCACGTGGTCGCGCGCTGCTGAGGCACCGACACTATCTGCCCAACGACTACGAATTCATCGCGGAAGTCGGCTACTTGAGCGACCGAAACTTCTTGGAACAATTCCTTGAAAACGAATGGGACCAAGACACCGACCATCGAAACTCGCTGCGACTTCGCAAGTACTACTACGGGAATTTGTTCGAAGCGTCGGCGAACGTCCAGTCAAACGATTTTTACACCGAAACGGAAGACCTGCCCAAGCTGAATCACTACCTGCTCGGCGGTTCCATGCTGGGTGATCGGCTGAGCTACTCGGCGCACAACAGCGTTGGCTATTCGCGTCTGAATGTTGCCGACCTGCCCGAGGATCCCGCCGAAGCAGCCCAGTATTCACCGTTGCCCGGCGAAACGAACAGCCAAGGCGTTGTTGCCCGGACGCGACAAGAATTGGCGATGCCGATCCAGTTGGGGCCGATCAAGCTGGTGCCCAACATTGGTGGCGAAGCTTCGCACTACGGAGAGGCAACCGACGGCGATTCGCTGACTCGATTGGTTGGCCAAGGTGGCATTCGTGCCAGTTTGCCGATGTGGACGGTCGATCCATCGATCCAAAGCAGCCTGCTGAACGTCCGCGGGTTGGCGCACAAGATCGAATGGTCGGCGGAGTATTTGTACGCCGACAGCAATACGAATCTGGATGAATTGCCGTACTACGATCCACTCGACGACAACGCCCAGGAACAGTTTCGCCGTCGGTTCATCGACGACGTTTACGCAGGATCCCTGCCGAACCGTTTCGACCCTCGCAACTACGCACTGAGACAGGGTTTTCAAGGATTGATCGCCAGTCCCAGCGACGTGGTCGCCGATGACTTGCAGCAAGTTCGATTGGGCGTTCACCAGCGCTGGCAAACCAAACGAGGGTTGCCCGGTGCCGAGCGAATCGTGGACCTGTTTCAACTCGATTTGGACATGTTGGTTTTCCCGGATGCAGATCGCGATAATTTTGGCGAGACCTTGGGGCCAGCGCTGTACGACATGCGGTATCACGTGGGCGATCGCGTCACGCTGCTGAGCGATGGATACTTTGATTTCTTTGACGACGGTTTGCGTTCGATCAGTGCGGGCGTTCGCACGAGTCGGCCTGGCGTCGGCGATATCTATATCGGTTTGTTGTCGATCGAAGGCCCGGTCAGCAGCACGGTTCTGCGCAGCACGCTGGACTATCGATTGAACGAAAAGTGGATCGCTTCCGCGGGAACCACCTACGACTTTGGTTCGACCGGAAACGTCGGCCAGTCCCTGGCGGTGACTCGAATCGGCGAATCAATGTTGCTACGCCTTGGTGTGAACGTCGACGCCGGTCGCGACAACGTCGGTTTCCGATTCGGAATCGAACCCCGGTTTTGGCCCCGACCCAAATTGGGACGCATCGGCGGCCAGTTGATTCCTCCGCCGGGTGTCGAGGGACTGGAGTGAATCGCTGGTATCGAAAGTTCGCGTTTGCGTCCCATGGACTCGGTCACGCGATCCGGACGCAAAACAGTTTCTGGGTCCACGTTCCCGTCACGATCGTCGTCATCGGTTTAGGCGCGTGGTTGCAAATCGAAAGTTGGCGATGGGTGGCGATCATCCTGGCGACGTCGATCGTGATGTCGGCCGAGTTGATCAACACGTCAATCGAAGAAATCGTTCGCGTCGTGCATCCCACGCATGATCCCCGAATCGGTCGCGCGCTCGACGTTGCTGCGGCGGGCGTATTGATTGCATCGGCTGGTGCGGTGACAGTGGGGCTTATCGCATTGGGACCACCGCTTTGGAATGTTTTGATCGCGGGTGGCTGACCCATGCGATTTTCAGGTCGTTTGATCGATGACCCACTGGCGATATCCGTCGCTGGCATCGTCAACGACGGTCATCAGGATCTCGGGTTCGTCGTAGGGGTGGATTCTCGCCAAACGTTCCTTCAATTTCGGCCAAGTCGCCATCGATGTCTTGATCGTTAGCCGAAACTCGGTGGACTGCTGTACTTCGCCCGCCCATCGATAATGGCTGGTGATCGGGCCATCGATTTGCACACAGGCCGCGATGGATTGGCCGATCAATTCGCGAGCCATCGCTTCCGCGTCGCCGGTCGTCGCAACGGTCGTGTTCGCAATGACGATCGATTGAGTCTCGTTGGCCATGGGAAATCCTTGTTTGAGGTGACAACCCACCGATTCTAAGGCACGCTGTGTCGACCGTCGCCTCGACATCGACGATTTACCTTAGACTATGAACGCGTCAATTTTTCGACAGATGTTGCTGTAGGTTGCTGGGTGAGTTTTCCAATGATGCGTTTTTCGTTCGCCTTGGTCGGCTGGATCGTATTACAAACGGTTTTCGGTCGGGGCATCGCGGCTGAGCCGATCGTGGTTGCCGATGCGCAAGTATCGCTGATTCAAAACACGTTTATTGCGGCGCCGATTTCCGGCGTGGTCGCCGAAGTGCTGGTATCCGAAGGCGACCATGTCGTCGCCGGTCATCGCATGGTGCAACTCGATAACGAACAAGTTCGCAGGGAATGGGAAGCCGCCGAGGCGGCGTTTTACGCGGCGCGAATGGAAGCCGACAACGACATCGACGCTCGTTACGCCAAACGCACGATGGAAGTTCGGAGTCGTGAATTACAACAAAGTCAGGATGCCAACCGCGGTTTTGCCGGTGCCATCAGTGCCACGGAAATTGCCAAATTGCAATTGGTTGTCGATCAGGCGAAGTTGTCGATCGAACAAGCGGAACACGAGTTGAAAGTTGCCGAGGCGGTTGCCGTTGAAAAAGCAGCCGCCGCAAAGATCGTCAAAGCGAGAATGGATAAACACGGCATCCAAGCCCCCGTCGCCGGCCAAGTGGCCGAAGTCGCCGTTGAAGCCGGGGAATGGGTGGAAGCGGGGAAACCCGTCGTGCGTTTGATCGCCCTGGATCCGATTCGCGTCGAATGTTTCGTGGACGGCCAAAACCATGGATCCGAGCTGGTCGGTCGATCGATCAAGTTCTATCCAGCAAATTCGCCCAATGGTGAAAAAGTAAAACCGTTGATCGGGAAGGTCACTTACGTTTCGCCGGAGTTGCACCCCGTGACGGGCCAAGCTCGCTTGTGGGCGACCGTGGATAACAGCAAACAAATCGGCCGCGCTGGAATGCGAGGCCGGTTAGAGATCGAATCGGCAAAGTAGGTCCACACTCGCTAAGACGCCCGGTTTAACGCTGTCGCGATGTGTGCCACCGATATTTGTTCAGCAAGTCAGGGGTTAACCGCTTCCGCGGCACCCGACGCAATCGCCTCGTACTGCTGCGGCGTCATCCACGACAGGTCAGACCAGTACGCAGTATCGTTCGGTTGGGGAACGCCCTTTGTCGTACGGCCGCCCGCAATCAGTCGATTGATTTCGTTTTCGAGTCGTTCGACGATCTCCGGATGCTCGCTCGCGACGTTGGCCCTCTCAGACGGGTCCGTTTTTAACGAATAGAGTTCGGCTGCGCGCTTTGCGTTGGGCAGAACGAGTTTCCAATCTTGATCCGTGATCGCGTACCGCGAGTCGTTTCCGTGGTTGATCAACGGCAAGCGTTTCTCGCTAGGGTTCGCGCTGAACAGAACCGACGCAAATGAGTCGCTATCTTCACCCGCATTGTCGGGAAGTTCGGCGCCGATCAATTCGGCAAACGTTGCCAACAAATCGACTTGTCCAACCAAGCCATCCCACTGTCGTGACGGGTGGGAGATACCCGCCGGCCAGCGGACCAGAAAAGGGACTCGATGGCCGCCTTCGTATACCGAACGCTTTCCCTCGCGGAAACCACCACGGCTGTCGTGTTGATACGTTTTCAAGCTGTCTCGCCAATGTTTCTCGGGGCCGTTGTCGCTGGTGAAAACGATCAGCGTGTTGTCGTCAATGCCACTGGATTCAAGAAACTTTAAAACCCGTCCGATGTGATGGTCCGTTTCGATCAAAAACTCACCATACGCGCCACATTCACCTTGGCCATGAAATTCTGGCAGCGGGCACACCGGGTAATGTGGCGATGTGTAGGGCAAGTATAGGAAAAATGGATTGCCTTGCTTGGCGTCGTCCACTTTGCCCGTCATCCACTCGATCGCCTTGTCCGTAAACCGCGTCAAGCATTCGCTGTCGACGAAGTCCGGTGCGATCTCGAAGCCCGATCTACCGAGACTCTTCTTCGTCTGGCTTGCCGACGCGTCATAGGGCGGCATGATCCGGTAGTCCGACATCCGGTCGTTGGGTTTTTTGTTTGTGAACATCGTCGGTGGCACCGCCGCATGCCTGCCTTCGAACCACGCCAAGATGCCATAGTTCAGCGAAGCCGGAATCCCGTAGAAGTAGTCAAATCCTTTGTCCAGCGGCATGTCGCGGACCGGTTGTGACCAGTCTCGGTCATCGGGAGTGCCCGGGAAGTCCATTCCCAAATGCCATTTGCCCACCATCGCCGTTTCATAACCATGTTGGCCCAGCATCGACGCCAGAGTCATTCTTCCGTCCGCGATCAATCCCTTTCCTTCCGCGTCCATGACGCCCGTTTTTCGATCGGTTCGCCAGCAGTACCGCCCGGTCAACAAGCCATATCGTGACGGTGTGCAAACGGAATCAGAACTATGCGCGTTGGTGAACGCGACACCCTCTCGTGCCAAACGATCCATGTTGGGTGTCTTGAACTTGGCAGCGGGATTGAGCGCAGAAACATCACCGTAGCCTTGGTCATCGGTATAGATAACGATGATGTTCGGCTTTGTAACATCGCCGCTAGCGCCATTCAACTGAGACTCGCCGCTCCATCCGATGAAGTTTGCAATTGCCAGCAGCGGCATCACGAATGAACGAAGCGTGATCCGGTCGGTGAAAACGAGGGCTCGCATGGTTTTCCTTTTTGCAACGTGGTGCATCAAGATCGATTGTGTTAGGGGTTGCCGGCTGAGTCTTCGTTTCGCAGTGTCGAGAAAAACTCGCCGTCGGGTTTCTCGGGCAGACTCGCAGTCCACTGCTTCAATTGTTTCACCAGTTGAATCACCGTCTCAGGATGTGACTCTTTCAGATCCATTTTTTCCATGGGGTCCGCTGCAATGTCGTATAGCTCGACGTCGCTGAAATCATGATCGGACAACAATTTCCAGTGTTCGTGCACGATACAGTAAGTCGCCCAGTGATACGGATTGGATTTTGACTTTTGTCGTTGTCCCGTCATTCGCCAAAACAAAGGTCTGCTGCGCCCGCTGCTGTCTTGGCCTTGAAGTTGTGCCAGTTGGCTGATGCCGTCCGGCTTGTAGGATTCCGGAAGGCTGGCACCGGCGACATCGCAAAAAGTCGGCAGCAAATCGACGGCCGAGATCATCAGTTTGTCGTCGACCATGCCGGCTGCGATCTTGCCGGGCCACTTGGCGATGAAGGGCACGTTGATTCCGCCTTCAAACAAAGCGGCTTTGTACCCTTTCCGTCCCGCCGTAATCCCCTTCGATGCTGCGACCCCAAACCCGGCACCCGTTGCCGTGTCATAGGTCAGCGTTAACTCGGATTGCCGTCCGCCGCGGGCAGGTCCGTTGTCGGAACTGAAGATCACCAACGTGTTGTCCGCCAGTTGCAGGCGATCCAAGGCATCCAGGACTTCGCCGATTCGATCGTCGGCATGCGACAATACCGATGCGTAGATTTCGTCGGTTTCCTCAAGTTCGCTTTCGCGAAATCGCCAGCGATATTTCGGCACGACGTGAAAGGGTGTGTGCGGTTCGTGCATCCAAAGATTGATGAAGAACGGCTTGCCGGCTTTGTGGCTCTGCTCGATGAATTCGATCGCACCTTTCGCATCCTCGTGTACGGGCATTTGTTCGCCCGAGCAATTGAACGCTCCGTAGGTGTCGTATCCATAGTCACCGGGCGATGGAGAGTCCGGGATCATATCGTTGGACAGATGCCACTTTCCAAAATGAGCTGTCGCATAACCGGATGCCTGTAACAGTTTCGGCAACGTGACGGTGTTTGGATCGAGCCAGTCCGGCATGTTGCGTTTCGCGTTGCTTGGCACATACGCGAAGTGACCGTCGATGTTGTAGCGAGCCGGAAAGTGGCCCGTCATCACGGCTGTACGGCTGGGCGAGCAGACTCCGCTTGCCACCGTGAACCGATGGAAGTCGGTCCCCTCGCGGGCCAATCGATCGATGTTGGGCGTTCTTACGTACGGATGGCCATGGCAGCTCAGGTCGCCCCAGCCCCAGTCATCAGCGAATAGGAAGACGATGTTGGGTCGGCTGGCTCGCTCGTCGGCCGAGGCTGTGTCGACGGTTTGCAGGACGGCCACGACCAACACGGTTGCCGCTACGACTTGCCGAAGGTTCATTTTGATTTTTAAGGGGTTTGTGAAGTCGATTCGCAGTCAAAATCGTCGAATCACCGGCTGAAAGGATAGTTGATTGATCGCGACGTCGGTTGTCCGTTCACGACCTGTGCTTAACGATTTGCGTCAAACGAGCATGCATATTGCTTAGCCAATACCAGCCGACACGAATGCCCCAGCGTCCATTACGTGAAGAGCGTCCATAGCTTGGAAGCTAGTGTGGTTCGAGCCCGCGATTTGAAATAGAATGAAGCGGTTCGCGATGGCTCCCGAGTTTTCCCCGCCTAAATCCGCCATCGAGCTTTCCCACCTTTTTCAACAGGCCCCCATTGCCATGGAAACGGTTGCTAAGCAGTCCCACCTCACCCTGCAAGACAAACCATGATCAGTCGCAGACACATGCTTCGAGCCACGGCGGTCGGCGTCGGCACGGCATTCGGTCCGACAATTTGTCCGTCGCGAGTCGTTGCGGCGACCGCCCGCGTCGGCGCACCGAAACGCATCGTATTTTTCCTGCAAAACCAGGGTTTTGATCCGGCCACGTGTGTGCCGGCGGGAATGAAGCAGTCGGGTTCGTTGGCCGGCGTGACTTTGCCAGAACCGATCGCCGCGTTGGAGCCCTACAAAAACAAAATCAATATCATCACGGGGCTTCACGGTCGTCACACGAGTCCGTCTCACAGCGCTTACTTCGGCGCACTAGGTGGCTATCGAGGCGGCATCGGCATCCCGCCGGCTGGCACGACGATCGACTATGAGATCAGCCAGCGGTTGCCACAAACGATCATGCCGCACCTATGTATTGGAATGGACGCGCTCGAGAACATGGTATCGCGTCCGACGCTCGCCACGCTTTCCGCCACCGGCGCCGGGAAGCCGATCTTCATGCATTCCAATCCCAATGATCTGTATCAGATGCTGTTCGGTGGAATGGCGACGGGAGACGTGAAGCGCCGCTTCGAAGCGAGATCGAAAGTTTTCCATCGCGTCGAAAAACTGGCAGGCCAACACAGTCAATCGCTGCCGTCGGGCGACCGCGATCGATACGGCAACTATGTCGACGGCTTCCGAAAAATCAATGCATTGCAGGAGCGATTGGCCGGGGTGTCGGATCACTTGAAGCCGTTTGTTCCCGAGTACGGTAAACAATTTCTTACGCCAGAATTCGAAACGGATTGGCATGATTCGTTGCTTGATATTGGTATCGCAACCTTGAAGGCTGGCTTGACGAACGTTTTGACGATTGGGTCCGGACGCGGTGAGATCTTCGGCGCATGGAAAGGGCTGGGAATCACCGAGGCGGGTCACAACCTGGGGCACATGGACCAACCGGACAATCCGATTTGGATCAAGATTCGCCAGTACAACTGCCAGATGTTGGTCAAGCTGATGCAGGAACTTGAGTCGGTTCCCGAAGACGGCGGGACGATGATGGATAACACCCTGATCGTCTACACCAGCAACAATGCGAACAAGCAGCACACCGTTGGCGACAACTGGCCCTTCATCTTGTTGGGGAATTGCAGCGGCAGCTTGAAGACAGGCCGGTTCACACAACTGGACGGCAAGCGACCGATCAATGCGCTCTACACAACGCTTTTGCACGCGATCGGCGCCCCGTGCGATCGGTTCAACATGGAAAGAAATATCGCAAGCGTTCATGACAACCGCGTTGGCCCGATCGAAGAGTTGATGGCGTAGTGACAAGCCAACCGCGAATCCGAATGACCAGATCGTCGATGTTTCCAACGCTCTGTTGGCTGGCCTTCGTGACGGTATTTGTACCGGTGTCAAACATCGGTGCTGAGCAACCACGAACGTTC
Source organism: Rubripirellula tenax (assembly GCF_007860125.1). Classification (NCBI taxonomy): domain Bacteria; kingdom Pseudomonadati; phylum Planctomycetota; class Planctomycetia; order Pirellulales; family Pirellulaceae; genus Rubripirellula; species Rubripirellula tenax. The sequence goes on along the minus strand of NZ_SJPW01000005.1, from coordinate 679,475 downwards.
GAGTCGTTTGCGAAGCCATTCTTGCACCATTATTGCGTCGACTGCCACAGTTCGGATACGCAAGAAGGGAACGTTGCGCTGGATGGACTTGTCGGTGTCGACGTAGACAATTCGGCGCTTTGGAAAACGATCTGGGAACAGGTCGCGCTCAAGGCGATGCCACCGGAAGGTGAAGAAAAGCCGACGCTGGTCGAGCGATGGGAGCTGTCGACTTGGATCACGGACCAATTGCAAACGGCGATGCAAGATCGAGGCGGATTTCATGCTCATCTGAAACCGGACAAGGGCAACCATCTGGATCACGGTCTTCTGTTTGGTCGGATTCCCGAAGGACTGGATCCGCCGTCATCGCCGGCTCGCCTGTGGCGACTTCATCCCCAGGAACACCTGACGCGATTGAACGGACTGATCAATGCCGAACCCGCGTACGATCCGAAGCGGCCGGGGCTTCGAACTCGTGGCGACCACATCAATCCCAACGAAGACGGCGAAGTCAAAGTCTACTACGGCCTCGATCGTGTCATCGGATGGATCGGTGGTACGGCGGCTTATGCGGCGGCCATCACAGGCTTCCCACCGGTTCTGACATCAGAGAACTACCACGGTCTGCGCAGCTACGCCGATCTGTATTCGGTCAACGGAGCCGAGGCGACACAGATTGCCAACAACGCCGAGAATATTTTGCGGTTCATGGCTTACGGACCGGATGCAGAACCCTATCAGTTCGCCGACGACGTTCGCGAGATTGACCAGAAATACAAACACGGCGATCTTCGTGGCTTGGCCCAAAGTCTTTTCTATGGCAAGTCAACCAAGCGTCCACTGACACCCGTTTATGACTTGATGGCAGAGGACGGCGTCACAGACGAACGACTGGTTGCCGCCGTCGATTTTCTGTTTGAATCGCTAACCGGTCGGCCGCCGACGAAGGCCGAAACTCGGCAGTATTTGGCCCTTGTCAAAGATGCGATTGCCGACCTTGGAAAACAAGAAGGCGTGATCCTTGGCTTGGCGCCCATCTTCCTGGATCGTGACGCGTTGTTTCGGCCGGAACTTGTCGAGCATGGCGAGCCCGATGAATTCGGTCGAATCATGTTGAGTGGTCAGGAACTTGCATTAGCGATTAACGCGGCGCTCAGCTACATCGAACCCGATGAAGCATTGAAACAGGCCGTCGCCACAGGGCGATTGAAGACTCGCGAGGATGTACGCCGCGAAGTCGATCGGATGCTCACCGATGACAGTTTTCGTAAGCCACGCGTGCTTCAGTTCTTTCGCGAATTTTTCGACTACGACCGTGCGGGTTACGTTTGCAAAGACACCAAGGCGATGCTTGCCGCCGGCGCGGATGTGAAACCGCAAACGCATTACCGAACCATGTTCAACATGACGGCACACACCGATCGTTTGGTCGAATTGATCTTAAACGAAGACAAGGACGTTTTGCACGAGTTGTTGACGACGGATCGAGTCGTCTTCGATCCGAATCAAGACGCACCCTACTTTGGTGAATTCGTAAGCTCCGATCCGCCGCCGAAAGATCCTGATAAGAAGAACGCCAAAAAGGCGTCCCGACGCGTCACGATTGACCCGGCCGAACTCCCCAAAGGCGAACCGATTCACGTTCGTGTTGCTCAAGTCATCAAGAGCGCAAAGACGGTCCGAGCATTGACGTCGCTGCCGGTCGAGCAACGGCGAGGAATCTTGACGCATCCGAGTTGGTTGGTTTCCCACACCGACGCGATGGACAACCACGCCATCATGCGAGGCCGCTGGGTCCGCGAACGTCTACTCGGCGACGCGGTCCCCGATGTGCCGATTACGGTGGATGCGATGCTGCCGGCCGAACCGGGTCAAACGCTGCGACACCGGATGCGTGTCACGCGAGAGGAGTATTGCTGGAAGTGCCATCAAAAAATGGATCCACTCGGTCTGCCGTTCGAAATGTACAACCACCTTGGTTTGTATCGAACGAAAGAACAGGATCAACCGGTCGATACTCGCGGCGAGATTATCGGTAGCGGTGATCCCGATTTGGATGGTCCCGTCGACGACGCGCTGGACATGATCGACAAGTTGGCGCGCAGCGAACGGGTCAAGCAAGTCTTTGTGCGTCACGCCTTCCGATTTTGGATCGGCCGCAACGAGACCATCAACGATGCACCCGTCCTGCAGGAAGCTTACCGGGCGTACGCGGATAACGGCGGCAGCATGAAATCGCTGATCGCATCGTTGGTCACGTCCGACGCGTATCTGTTTCGCAAAGTCGAAACGTTGCGTGGTCAGGATAGGTCGGCAACCGGTTCTAGAACGAATCGATAACCCGCGTCGCGGATCGTCAACAAATGGATCGGCGCGGTGCTGTCGGGTTCGATGATCTTTCGCAACCTGGCGATGAACTGGTCGACGGCTCGCGTTTGCAGATTGCCGGAAAGCTCCCACACCTGTGTCAGCAACTCGTTTCGGCTGATGACGCGACCTTGGTGTTCGACAAAGTAGCGAAGCAGTTTCAGTTCTTTCGGAGTCATCCGCACGATCTCGCCCTTGACGGTCACTTCGTGTGTTTCAAAGTTTGCGTCGACGTTCCCAAACTGGACCTGCGAGATCTGTTCGTAGATGCGTTTGGGCGCGGGCGGGGGCGTCGACTGCACACTGGTTTGCAACAGATTCTTGATCCGGCTTAGCAACTCGTCCAACTCGAACGGCTTGCTCATGTATTGGCTGGCGCCGACATCGAACCCTCGTGTGCGGTCCTCGGCAAGTGTGCGGGCCGACAACATCAATACTGGGATTTTGATTCCCGCCTCGCGAATCGTTTCGCAAACGGTGTAGCCGCTCATTCCGGGAAGCATCAAGTCGAGAACGATCAAGCCGATCGACTCACTGCCGTTGTCGACGATCCGCAGCGCCGTTGGCCCATCTTCGACCAACGTCACTCGATAGCCTTCGGCTTCCAAGTTGTATTTGATGCCGACGCCGAGGTGCTTCTCGTCTTCGACGACCAAAATGTGGGAACGCATATCGTTCAATTTGTAAGTGAATTTTCAATCAGCGGACTTATCGCGTCCGACTACGCTAACCATCGACCGGGTCCGGCGGAACAACCCCTGCGAGCGTGACCTCGAACTCGGTCCCCGTGCCTTCCGTGCGATCGCACACACGCACCGAACCGCCGATCGACTTGGTGACCGTACGAACAAGGTAAAGCCCTAGACCTGTGCCCGGCGTGCTTCGTTCAAGTTCGTTGCCGAGTCGGACAAACCGACCAAACACCTTTCGCCGTTGGTTGGCCGGAATCCCGGCGCCGTTGTCAGTGATCGAAACGCGAACCTTTCGATCCGGATCGACTTTCACCGAGATCAAGACCTCGGGTGGTTTTCCACCATATTTGACGGCGTTGTCGATCAGGTTTCGAAACAAAATCTCTAGCTGGATCAACTGGCTGAGCATGGTCACCGGCTCGGATTCCAACTTCACCGTTTCGGGCGGCAAGCGATAACGCATGCAGGCTGCCGAACCGCACTTGGTCAACAGTTCGTCCAGGCGAAGCAATTCGTCGTCGGCGGGTTCGATCCCACGCTCGATCCGAGCCGCGTCCAGCAGGTGGTTGATCAGCGAATCGAGTCGCTCGACATCCTCGAGCATGAACTGGTGAAAATCCTGCTGCTGTTGCTCGTCCACCGTTCGGCGAGCCATCGTTTGTAGGTAAAGCTTCAAGGACGCGATCGGGCTTTTCAGTTCATGGGTCACCGCGTCGATGAAGTTCGATTGTCGACGATTCAGATTGAATGCCTTGACAGTCAATGTGAGGTATGCAATTACCCCCGCAAGGACGCCGGCGATCAGTAGCGTCCCGGTAGCCAGAATCGTGCCGAAAACGGCTCGCGAACCCAGATTTCCCGTTGCTGCCAACACATTGCCCAGGATCCAAACGGCCGCCAGGATGACAACCATGACGATCATCACCACGCCAAGGGTGATGGGGGCTCTCAGGGATCGACGTTCCAGCATGGTGCGGGGATGGACCTGGACGGAGTTTCGAAAAGGGGAGGGGGGGTGGCGTCAGCCAGACTATTTTGCCATTCAAAAACGAAATTTCTTAAATGGGCATGACGTTGGCTTGATATCTCGCAATAATGCGCCGCACAGTCGGACGACATCCCTTAACAGCGTCGGTTTTGGAGAACCACCCGTGAGCGCCGATACAAGGACACGACGCTTTCCCGAGCGAACCATCCGACAAGTACGACTAGATTGTACTCGAGGGTTGGTCCGCGCGCGGTTCTGTCCTGACCGTAGTGAATTGCTACAGATTCGATGCGTCGATGACCGCGCCGAATCGGATGCCGCATTCGGGAACCAGCTCTGGTTTTTCGAAGGGGTTGGCGTCGATTCGCGAGACCAACGACACAGTGTTTTTGGCGTCGTTGAATACTCGTTGCAGTTCGGGCTGCACGAGCTGGTCGAAGACGGTGTTTTCGAATCAGAGCATCAACGCGAACGGTTTCGCCATCTTTACGAACGCGAGGTTCAACAGCCTTCGTGGTCGCAACCGGCCCATCGTTGGTTGGCGACCGGCGTCATCGCGGTCGGTTCGGTATGGCTGGCCTACTTGATCATTCGTGCGTTGGCCGCGTGAGTCAGTCGAACCCAGCGTTCGGTGATGTGTCGGTGGCCGATAAGCCCAGCGCCGATAAGCCCAGCGCCGATGTTTCCAACGCTGATGCGCCGATCGTCCAAGTCCGTGATCTGTGCAAGACGTATTCGGGGTGGTCGTTTCGAGGACGTCGCGACATCAACGCGCTCGGTGGCGTATCGTTGGAAGCTCGTGCCGGCGACGTCTTTGGATTGCTTGGCCCCAACGGCGCCGGCAAAACCACCATGATCAAAATATTGCTTGGCGTTGTGAAGCCGACCAGCGGATCGGCTTCGATGTTTGGTCAACGGGCCGGCAGCACTGCCGCCCGTTGTCGCGTCGGTTACTTGCCCGAGTCGTTGCGGGTCGATCGGCATCACACTGCGCGAACGGCGCTTGGATTTTATGGTCGACTCAGCCGTATGAGTTCCGCAGAAATCGATCGTCGTAGCGACGAGCTGTTGGAATTGGTGGGACTTCGCGGACGCGACAACGAGTCGGTTCGGCGATTCAGCAAAGGGATGTACCAACGGTTGGGACTGGCCCAAGCATTGATGCACGACCCGGATCTGTTGGTGTTGGATGAACCCACCGACGGTTTGGATCCGGTCGGACGCAACGAAGTCCGCAAAGTGATCGAACGTTTGCGAGACTTGGGAAAGACGATTTTCTTGAACAGCCATATTCTTCAAGAAGTCGAGATGGTGTGTTCTCGCGTTGCCATCATGGCGGGCGGAAAGCTTTTGGCGATTGGGTCGATCGACGAGTTGGCGTCACCGACCGATGCTGCCAACGTATTGATCGACGCGCGCGCCGCCCTGGGGCATGGGGATTCGATTCATTTGCCGCCCGAGATCGATCCGGCTACTTGTTCTGTGATCGCAAGGGTTGCGGGTGCGGCAACTCACCGGGTCACACTGCTGTCGCCCGACCAGGCTGCAGTCGACCGGTTGATCGATGTCCTGCGACAGCACGGCCACTCGATCGTGCGATTGGAAAACAAGCGTCCTTCACTCGAGGACACTTTTATGCGTTTGGTGGGCCAAGTCTGATGCGTCCCTACATCGCAGTCATCACCGATTCATTCCGGGCGGCGCTCTCGTCGCGAGTGCTTTGGGTCGCCTTTGTCGCGATCTGGTTGCTGTTGGCCTTTTTGGCGCCGATCGGATATCGCGAAGACTTCACAACGCTGTTCCGTGGCCAAGACTTTCACAATGGCACGCGGATGAAAGCGATGCTGGCGCAAGGGTTGGTGGACCCGACCGCAAAGGAGCAACCGATCGGGCGGATCGTCGCGGCGATGCCGGACGATTTGCGCCGCCAACTCAGACGCGTCGGCGAGGGCGACGAGGTTCGCATTCGTTTGACGGTACTTGCTGATGCGCTCAACGAGTTGATGAAAGACCAATCTTGGTATGACCAAGAGGCATGGAAGTCGACGTTGCGGCTTCGTGAACTGCGCGAGCTCGACGAAAAACTCGAAGGCGAACTCGATGAATCGCTGAAGCTGCGACGGGCTCGGCTTCGGATCGAAGCGGCTTTGCCGGGTGTGTTCGAATCGCGTTCGTCTCGTTCGATGTTCTTGACCTATGCCGGTTTGGATTTTCCCGCCAACTTGGCTGTCGATAAGACCCAGTTTACGACGCTGATCAATCAATGGGTCTTGCCGACAATCATTAATTGGTTGTTGGGGTTCGTGTTGATTTTTTTGGGCATCTTGGTGACTGCGTCGATTGTTCCCGACATGCTTCAACCGGGGTCGTTGCATCTGTTGCTCAGCAAGCCCGTGTCGCGATCTTTGCTGTTGATCAGCAAGTTCATCGGCGGCTGTGCGTTCGTGCTGTTGTGCGTGACGCAATTGGTGCTGGGTTTGTACTTGATCGCCGGCACACGATTGGACGTTTGGAACCCACGATTGTTGTGGTGCATTCCGGTTTCGGTCTTCTTGTTTTCGGTCTTCTACAGCGTCTCCACACTGGCGGGGTTACGATGGCGATCGCCGATTTTAGCGATTGGCGTGACCACCATTTTTGGAGCGATTTGTTTGGTGACGGGCGTGATTGGCGGCCTATTCGATGGGTTGGTGAAGCGACCCGATCGCATTCAGCATTTAGCGATGGTCGGTGAACAGATTTTCGCGTCCACGCGTGGCGGAGGTCTTGTTCAATACGAGGCCGGGAAGAATCAGTGGAAAGAGATTTTTGAAAGCGATGCGATGAATCAAGATCGCATCGTCCCGCCCATCGTGTTGTCCGATTCGTCAATCGCGACGGCGCGAGTTCACGGCGGGCGATTCAATCCGTTTGGGTCGGGATCGTTGGATTTGCTGGTGCTTCGCGAGTCGGACGATTGGGTTGCGGAACCGAGTTTGCGATTGCCGACGGCAACGACATGGTTGTATCGAAGTGGCGACGAATCGGTATTGGCGTTGAATACGGGCGACTTATTGCAAACCACACAGTCAAGAATTTTAGGAGCGATCGGCGAACGGCCCGCCGGCAAAGAAATAGAGAGTGACAAAGACGAGGACGCGCCGATCGAAGAAGTCCAGTCGGCGTCGTGGTTGTCCAAGCTGACCAACATGATGGGCAGTGCGACCGAAGAATTCACTTCGGTGCTGCCCGAGCGAATGGCTGTCACGCCGCCTCGCGGAGTCGTGGTTTCATCGGACGGCATGTTCTTGATCACGCTCAGTCGGGGACGTTTGACCCGACTGGACGCGCCGGCCGATGGTGGAACGACACGACGGTGGACAGAATCAGTAACGCATTCGTTGGATGGCGAAGCATCCAAGCGAGGCGTGATAGCACTCGAAGGCAACGTCGTGTTGGTCACTCGCCAAGACGAACCCGTTGAATTATTTGACGCGACGACCCTGAAGACCCTGGGAAGTTTTGAATTGCCGGAGGGATTGATTCCCGTCGATGCGGCCGGAATGGGGGATGGCAAGCGGTTTGCGGTGGTCACCAGTGATGGGGAATGCCGGGTGGTTCAGCCAACCGGCGGCCAGGACGGTGTGATTTACCAGTTCAGCGACACGATCGGCCCCGGTGATGTCGAAGCAGTGGAGCTGAATCGGCGTGACGCAGCGATTTACCTTTCGCATCATGTCGACCAGATCGACATCCTTTCGGCTGATGACCTGAGCGTGACGCGCCGCATTCGCCCAGAATTGTCTCGTTGGCGATGGGTGGATCAAATGGTGATCACGCCGTTAAGAACAGTCATTCCGCAAACGGGCGAATTGGGCGAAACGATCGCCGCGATGGTCAGCGGCCAATCGGCAATCGCAATCAATCAACAAAGCGAAGATGAAGAATTGGTGCGATACAAAATCGCACGGCCCGTCTTCAGCTGTGCCGCCTTCATCGTCGTGATGTTGACCATCAGCTGCGTGTATTTTTCGACTCGCGACTTTTAGTATCGAGCGTCAACGTGCGTTACTCTTCTTCGTCGCTGGATGCTTTCTTTGCGGCGCGTCGGGCCATGTGTTCGGCAGCCAAGTCTTCCATCGACTTGACTTCGTCGGGTTCCGCCTTGTCGAATCGTTCGAGGTAGAGTTTTTCGATGTACTTGTTCAGCGGCAACCGGCCCGGCATGTTCGGATCCGGCTTCGCCGGTTGGCGAATGCGTTTGATGTCCATGCCAAGCTCACGCGCCATTTGGACGTGAGTATGCGACAGCCCGAACTTCTTGCGAATCGCGATCCACGGTTTGAACTTGTTCGGAATGCGTTTGGGGTTTGCCATCAGATCACTCGTCCGTGACGCAGCCTTCGCTGGCACTCTTGACGGTCTTGATGTACTTGTAAAGCGTTCCGCGAGTCGCCTTCAGTGGAGGTGCCGTCCACGTCGATTTACGTTTGGCCATTTCGGCTTCGTCGACGTCGACGTCCAAGCGATTGGTTTCCGCATTGATCGTGCAGATGTCACCATCTTGCAGGAGACCGATCGGACCACCTTCTTGGGCTTCGGGCGTGATGTGGCCGACGATGAACCCGTGGCTGCCGCCGCTGAACCGCCCGTCGGTCAGCATGGCCACGTCGCTGCCCAGTCCGGCGCCCATGATCGCGCTGGTGGGTGTTAACATTTCGGGCATCCCCGGACCACCCTTGGGGCCTTCGTAGCGGATGACAACGACGTCGCCCTTTTCGATCTTTTTGTCCTCGAGGGCGTGCAGCATGTCTTCTTCGCTGTCAAAGCATCTCGCGGGGCCCGTGAAGATCAAGCCTTCTTTGCCCGTGATTTTGGCGACCGCGCCCTCGGGAGCCAACGATCCTTTAAGGATACGAATGTGGCCGCTCGCCTTGATCGGCTTTTCGACGGGCATGATAATCGTTTGACCCTCCTTTAGCCCCGGCAAGTCGGCGACGTTCTCGGCCAGCGTTTTGCCCGTGCAGGTCATGCAAGAACCGTCCATCAAGCCTTTTTCAAGCAGATACTTCATCACTGCGGGCGTTCCGCCGATCGAATGAAGATCTTCTTGGACGAACTGGCCGCTGGGCTTCAAGTCGGCCAGGAAGGGGATTCGATCGCTGACCGATTGGAAGTCATCGATCGTCAGGGGGACGTCGACCGATCGAGCCATCGCGATCAAGTGAAGCACGGCATTGGTGCTGCCGCCGAGCGCCATGACGGTCACCATCGCGTTCTCGAAGGCCGCTCGGGTCATGATGTCGCGAGGCTTGATGTCCTTCTTCAGCAGTTCAAGAATCGCCGCACCGGCCCGTTCGCATTCTTGTTTTTTGTCCGCGTCGACGGCGGGGATGCTGGCCGAATAGGGCAGCGACATGCCCAACGCTTCGATCGCGGTGGCCATCGTGTTGGCCGTGTACATGCCGCCACAAGCGCCGGCGCCTGGGCAACTCTTGCGAATGATTTCGGCGCGTTCTTCTTCGGTAATCTTGCCGGCGACGTATTCGCCGTAGGCTTGAAACGCGGAAACGATGTCCAGTTTTTTGCCGCCACAGATTCCCGGCTTGATCGTTCCGCCGTAGACCATGATGGCGGGGCGATTCAGCCGACCCATCGCGATCAAGCAGCCCGGCATGTTCTTGTCACATCCCGGCAACGCGATCATCGCGTCATACCACTGGGCCGCCATGATGGTTTCGATCGAATCGGCGATCAGGTCGCGCGATTGCAGGCTGTAGCTCATCCCGTCGGTGCCCATCGAGATGCCGTCCGATACTCCAATCGTATTGAACCGCATCCCGACCATGCCCGCGTCGACGACCGACTGTTTGACATCGGCGGCAAGGTCCAACAGGTGCATGTTGCACGAGTTGCCTTCGTACCAAACGCTTGCGATGCCGACTTGCGGCTTGTTCATGTCCTCGGACGTCATGCCGGTGGCGTAAAGCATCGCCTGGGATGCGCCTTGGCTTTTCGGCTGAGTGATTTTGCTGCTGTATTTGTTGAGCGATTGATTCATCAGGTGATTCTGGGACGGGGTCAGGGGAAACAGGCGATCCGAATATGATAGAGATAAACCGATCCGACAAGGAACCGCCAATTCTCTGCGACTCTACTCGGCGGACGCATCCTGTCGACCATCCGTCGCAAAAGCGGCCTCGGCAGTCCGCTTTGGCGGGTGCTGCGGAGCCTGCGTTTTCGGGACTGCAAGTAACCGGAACCCGACAGAAACTGACGATTTCGGGAGAATCTAAAGACAGAATCGCCGAGTCTCGATCTTGTTCAGCGAAAGGAGACTGGCGGTCGGCAATCGACTAGACTTTGGCCTCAACCTCCTAATTTGAAAGACCTTCTATGATGATTCTGTGGCGGATCACCGCGATCTTGGTGTGTTTCTCTGTGTCCGCTTGGGCGGAAGATCCGGTCGCGGTGGTCGACGACTTCGAGTCTGAGTCATTGCCCTTGTTCGATGGAGAATCGCTGGCGGGTTGGGAAGGCAATGCGTATTGGTTTCGCATCGAGGAAGACGACCTGAATGGCGATGCGATCGTGGCGGGTCGGCTGGACGAAAAGATTCCTCACAACGAATTCCTTTGCACCACTCAGAATTACGAAAACTTCGAACTTCGGTACGAGGTAAAGTTGGTCGGTGAAGGGAAGAACGCGGGGGTTCAATTCCGTTCGAAGCGAGTCAGTGGCACGACCGAAGTGTCGGGTTATCAAGCCGATGCCGGCGAGGCCTGGGATCGTCCCGTTTGGGGAGCCTTGTATGACGAGTCGCGTCGCAGGAAGATGTTGGCCGAAGGCGACAAGGAAAGCGTCGTCAAGCTGGTCCGTCGCGACGGTTGGAACGCGATGCGAGTCGTATGTCGCGACAAGCACATCGAAATCTACTTGAACGGCGAAAAGACGATCGATTACACCGAAGACGACGATTCCATTCCGACCTTCGGTGTGATCGGTTTGCAAATCCACAGTGGTCCGCCCACCGAGGCCTGGTACCGTAACCTTCGCGTGAGACAGTTTTGAAGATTCAATTCGTGTATTTCGATCTCGGCAACATTCTGCTGTCATTCGATTTTGCCGTTGCCCATTCGAACCTAGCCAAGCTGTTTGGGGTTTCGCCGGCGAACGTCAAAGCCGCGGTATTCGACAGCGGCTTGGAAGACCGTTTCGAACATGGCGAGTTCACGCCGGAACAGTTCGCCCAGCACGTTTGCAAATCCATCGGTGTCACGGGCGACCCGCCGCCTGCCGGCGAAGTACTTGATGCGATCAGCGACATGTTCACGCCGATTCATCCCATGTTGGGCATCATGGATCGCGTTCGATGCAGCGGTCGTCGCGTCGGCATTCTGTCGAACACCTGTCACGCACATTGGGATTGGGTGATCCGTCAAAACTACGATGTGATGAAGGCCGATTTGGAGGTCACGATTCTTAGCTACGAAGTTGGAGTGATGAAGCCGCATCCGCGGATCTATGAAGCCGCAGAGAAAGCCGCAGGGGTCTCGCCCGACCAAATCCTGTTCATCGATGACAAGCACGAGAATGTGGATGCGGCGATTGCCAGGGGATGGAACGCGAGGCAGTGTTTCGGCGGGCCCGAGGCGATTGCGGTGCTCGGCGAGTATGGATTGTTGGCCGATTGACGGATTGGCAGTTTTGCCCCGGATTCGCGGCAGTTATGCGGGGTTGGCGTGTCCCGCTGCCGAGGCTTGAGGTTGGCGGTATGATGATGGAACTCAGGTTATCCCCGTATCGCTTTTCACGCATTCATGTCCAAATTGAAAGCTTCACCCCCCACCGAGCACCCGATTTCGACCGTTCCGCCGGGCACGGTCCGTACGGTGGCGGTGATCGACATTGGCGCGACGAGCATTCGGATGGCGATTGCGGAAATTCAACCCAATGGAGAGTTTCGGACACTCGATACGTTGGTCCAATCGGTCGAATTGGGACGCGAAGCATTTGACAATCGTCGGTTGTCGCGGCACAGCATTGAAAGGTCCGCGTCGGTTCTGAAGCGTTACAAGCGTGTGTTGCGAGAATACGGCGTGACGTCGCCCAAAGATGTCCGCGTCGTCGCGACCACGGCGGTCCGTGAGGCGATCAATCGGTTAGCGTTTGCCGACCGAATCTATGTCGCGACGGGTTTCAATGTCGATCCGATCGACGAAGCCGAAGTAAGCCGTATCACGTACATGGGTGTGATGCCGCACTTGCGAGCTCACCCCGAATTGGCGGACGGCAAGTCCATTGTCGTCGAAGTCGGCGGCGGCAATACAGAGATGCTGATCGTTCGTGGCGGCAACGTGTTGCACAGCCAGTCGTTTCGGTTGGGATCACTGCGATTGGTCAAAACGCTCGAGGGAGTCCGGGCCAGCGCACCACGTCGCCGTGCGATGTTGGAGAGTCACATTCGCCGGACCGTGCTCCAGATCACCGATGCGATCAAGAATGATACGGCGATTCACTTGATCGCGTTGGGCGGTGACATGCGATTCGCGGCTCACCAATTGCTAGACGACTGGGACGGCAACTCGCTCGCACTGCTGCCGACGGCAAAGTTGGAAAAGCTAACCGAGAAATTGTTGTCGTTGAACGAAGACGCGATCGTTAAACGATACAACGCCAGTTTCATCGAAGCCGAAACGGTTGGGCCGGCACTGTTGTCCTACACCTTGTTGGCAAAGCATTTCGAGCTTACCAACATTCACGTTTGCGACACCAACTTGCGAGACGGCCTACTGCATGACATGGCCGTCGGTGGTACGTGGACCGCCGACTTCCGCAACCAGATCGTTCGTTCGGCTTTGTCGTTGGGGCGAAAGTTCAATTTTGACGAGTCGCACGCGCGGAACGTCGCCGAGCTGGCTCGGAAATTGTTTGATCAGCTTCGTGGTGAACACGGATTGGATGATCGCCACGAAGTGCTCTTGTTCGTCGCGGCGCTATTGCACGAGATCGGCATGATGGTGAACGTGCGAAGCAATCACAAGCACGCGCTTTACTTGATCCGGTACAGCGAATTATTCGGGCTCTCGCGAGACGAATTGTTGCAGGTCGGTTTGGTGGCGCGATACCATCGCCGCGCCTATCCTCAACCCGCCCACGAAGCATACGGCACCTTGCCCCAGTCCGAACGCGTGATGGTATCTAAGTTGGCAGCGATGTTGCGATTGGCAATCGCTTTGGATGACACGCGAAGCGGCCGTGTCCGCGAAATTCGATGTGTCATCGAGTCGAAGCGGTTGGTGATCAACGTGCCGGGATTGGATGACGTTTCGCTGGAGCAAGTTGCGATGCGTGAAAACTCGGGCTTCTTTCGAGACACGTTCGGGTTGCCGGTGCTGTTGCGAGCCGGGAAATTGGAATGAGTCGTTCGGTATCGGATTTGCCGTTCTTTTTAGGTTGTCCGGTCTGGAGTTGCCCCCATTGGGTCGGGCAAGTTTACCCGCCGCGAACGCCGCGATCGGATTGGTTGAACTGGTACACGCGGACGTTCAACACGGTCGAAGGGAACAGTACGTTTTACGCGTTGCCGACGATCGAGACGTCCAAGCGATGGGCCGACGAAGCAGCGGATGGCTTTCGTTTTTCGTTCAAGTTTCCGCGTGTGATTTCTCATGAATTGATGCTCCGTAACGCCGATCGCGAGACAGCGGCGTTTTTGGATTGTCTGTTGCCTTTGGCGGACGCGGATCGATTGGGGCCGACCTTTTTGCAACTGGGGCCGTCGTTTGGGGCCGATCGGTTCGATGTGCTCGAGCGCTTTTTGCGTCGGTTGCCGGCGGAGTGGTTGTGGGCGTTGGAGCTGCGACACGCCGATTGGTTTGATGAATCGGTTCATGAACTTCGTGTCGACGAGATGCTGCGTTCGATGCGCATCGACAAGGTTTTGTTCGACAGTCGACCGCTCTATCAATCGCCTCCCGACGACGACATCGAAGCTGTCTCGCAAACTCGCAAGCCCAAGACGCCGATTCGGCAAACCGCGACGGGGCAATCGCCGATGTTGCGGATCGTCGGACGCAATCGACCCGAGTTGGCGGATGCCTACTTTGATGAATGGGCGCCGACGGTTGCACAATGGATCCGCCAAGGGCTGCGTCCGTACGTGTTCACGCATGCTCCCGACGACGCACGAGCGCCCGAGCTTGCCCGCCGTTTCGCCGCACGGATGGCGATTGAAATGCCAGATTTGTCGTTTGAAATCGCGTCGCCGCCGATGCCGCCCCGTCAAATGTCATTGTTGGATGAATGATGCGTTTGCTTTCAAAATCGAGCCAATAGGATCGAAGGTCAGTATGAAGTTGTTAGCAATCACTCAGAAGGTTTTGATCGTGACCGGAATCATTTTGCCACGACTGATTTTGCCAGGCGAATCGGATGCCGCCGATCCGTACGAAGCCATCCGAAACGAATTGGTCGAGACGCGGATTGCGAACGCGGGTGTTACGAATGTTCGTGTGTTGGATGCGATTCGAAGTACGCCGCGGCACGAATTTGTTCCTAAGAGCCAGCTCGCCCGCGCCTACTTTGACATGGCATTGCCGATCGGCAGTTCGCAAACGATCAGCAGCCCGTTCATTGTCGCGTCGATGACCGAGGCGCTGGATCCAAAGCCGACCGACATCGTGTTGGAAATCGGTACCGGCAGCGGGTACCAGGCGGCCGTTCTGAGCCCGCTGGTCGAGCATGTCTATTCGATTGAGATCGTTGACGAGCTGGGCGAGCAAGCCAAACGCACATTGACGCGGCTCGGGTATCCGAACGTGTCGACTCGCGTCGGCGATGGGTTTCTGGGTTGGCCCGAAGCGTCGCCGTTCGACAAGATCATCGTCACGTGCAGTCCGGAATCGGTGCCCAAGCCGTTGGTGGAACAATTGCGTGAGGGCGGTCAGTTGATCATTCCCGTAGGCGAACGATATCAGCAGACCTTGTATCGGATGACCAAGACCAACGGCGAACTGGTTCGACAACCGCTGCGTCCGACATTGTTCGTGCCGATGACGGGGGAAGCCGAAGACACGCGGCAACAAAAACCGGATCCCGCAAATCCGCATGTCGTCAACGGCGATTTCGAATTGGCCGCCGAAGCGGACCAGAGCGAACTTACCGATTACGTGCCCGGTTGGTATTACGGTCGACAAGTCGTCCGGATCGAACGCGCGGGCATCATCGGTGGGGCCAATGACAATACGACCGGTCGAGGCGGCGGTGACGGGGCAGGAGTTTCTGCGTTCGCTCGCTTCACCAATGACACGCCGGGGTTGAGTTCGCATTTGTTGCAAGGCATCGCGATCGACGGCAAGCAGGTGACGATGATTCGCTTGAGCGGCAAGTGTAGGACCAAAAACGTCCAAAAAGGTCCCACGTCCGAAGCAATGCCGGTGGTCGCGATCAGCTTCTATGACAGTCTAAGGCAGGATCTTGGGACATTTTCGATCGGACCATTCCGCGGTACGCGGTCGTGGTCGGCGAGCAGTCGGTTGATGCGGGTGCCGCCTCAAACCAAGGAAGCGATCCTGCGAATCGGCCTGTTCGGCGCGACCGGGACCGCGGATTTCGATGACATTTCGATTGAAAAGATCGACTGAGGCGGCGCGTCCGGCTTTGCCGCCCTATCGGCCCCGGCGTTGCAGACCCAAGGGTGTCTTGGTCGCCATTGGAGACTGGCTATTCGCCCTAACCTGCCTTGGCGTTAAAATTTGCCAAACCAGCTTGTTCATTGCATTCGTCCCGTTATCCTTTGTGATGCGCCGGTTCAATTTAGGGAACGGCCCGCTCAGCCACGAGCCCTACATTTTAAAGAAACAGCAGGAGAATAAGTGCGGCTATGAAGTGCTCTCGAATGTTTGCGGTCGCCACGGCGACCATAATTTTGCTCGGAACCGGTTCGGTTGTGAATGCTGGCGGTTCCTGGGGTGGATCCTCGGGCGGTGGCTATGGTTCGTCCGGAGGCGGCTATGCTTCGTCCGGCGGGTCAGGCAGTTCGGGCGGCAGCCAAATGGGTCTTTTCGCTCGCTTGAAGGCGCGTCACGCGTCCAGCGGATCATCCGGCGGCGCATCTTCTGGTGGATCAAGCCAAAGCTACACTGCCGCATACTCCGGTTCCAGCAGCGGTGGATCATCGGGCGGAATCAGCAGCGGTTCGTCCGGCGGCAGCAGTGGCGGCGGAAACGTCGGTCCGATTCGCCGGTTGATGGCCAAGATTCGCGCCAACCGTGCTGCGCGTCATAGCGGCAGCCACGGCGGTTCGTCCGGCGGTGTGACTCACGCCAGCTACTCGCCAGCTTCCAGCGGCGGTTCGTCGTCCGGTGGCAGCAGCGGCGGATACGCTTCCTACAGCAACTATTCGGCTCCCGCCGTTCATTCGGTATCGCTTGGTGCGAGCTCTGTTTATGAATCCCCGATCGTTCAGTCGTCGTACGAATCGTACACGCCGATGGGCGAAACGATCATTGATAGTGGGTCGTACATGGGCGAAACCATTATCGATGGCGGATCCTACATGGGCGAGACCATCATCGATGGTGGCAGCATCATTGAATCGGCACCTTACGAAGGTCAGCCCATCGGTACGCCAGTACCCGATGATTCGATTCGCTACGAATCAGCAAAGCCCGCAGTCGAAGCTGACTCGGCAATCTTGACCGTTGCGGTTCCCGGCGATGCCGTGGTGACTGTTAACGGCCATCCGACAACGAGCGACGGAAACGTTCGTCAATTCATGTCGCGTGGTTTGAAGGAAGGTTTCGTCTACACCTACGTCGTCGACGTCACCTACCAAATCAACGGCAGCGAAAAGAAAGACTCCAAGTCGATCAAGTTGCGACCGGGCGATTCGGAAACGGTTGAATTCGATATTCCGAAGTCGGACGAGAAAGCGGAAAACGATTTCGCAAACGTTCAAGACGATGTCATCACGGTGGTCAAGTTGAACGTTCCCGCTTCGGCGAAAGTTTCGCTGGCCGGTAATCCGACCAACGGAGCAGGTGCGGTTCGTACCTTCCGTACAAAGCAATTGAAGGCCGGCGAGCAATGGACGGGCTACACCGTTCGCGTCACCGCCGAAATGGCTGGCAAGTCGGTTAGCAAGGAACGAACGGTCGACGTCAAAGCCGGTTCATTAACCGAGTTGACTTTCGACTTCAACGACGATTCGCTGGCCAGTCGCTAAGACGGCATCACAGCATCGGTAATCCCCGTCGCATCGGGTGATCTCCTTTCTTAGGAGGTCGGACGCGACGAGGGAATCGAGAAACGATGAAAGCCACGCTCCGGCACCGGAACGTGGCTTTTTTCTTGCGCGGGTGGTTGGGGGTGCCTGTACACTCGGCGGGTTCGAGTTAACGTGGGAGCACGATCCTATTCCCCGATTGATTCCAATGGTTATGACGCCTCGCCGGCCGATTGCTTTGACGCCTCGACGTCGCCTATTTCTCAGTGTCCTATTGGTTGGGCACCTGTTGGCGGTGGTCGCACCTCCATTGTCGTTCCAGGCCCGTGGACCGCTTGGCGTTTCGCCAGTCGTCGACACCGCATTGGCACCCATCCACGGCTATAGCCAAGCGTTGTACATGGACCGCGGCTATGCATTCTTTGCGCCCGATCCGGGGCCGAGCCATCTGTTTCAAGCGGCCATCATGTCCCAGGATGGAACGAAAAAAGAGCTGATGTTCCCGGATCTAAAACAGCAGCAACCGCGTCTGCTGTACCACCGGCACTTCATGTTGTCGGAGTTCTTGAACGAGATCTATCATCCGCCGGGACCGCCACCGGGTCTCGCCGAAATTGATCGCGACGAGGCAGAGAACTGGGTTCGCGCACGGGCTCGCTATGAACACGTTCGCCAATCCATCGTCCGGCACTTGCAGAGTGACCATCCCGGTCAAGACGTCGCCGTCCGTCGCATCGAGCACCTGATTCCCGACTTGATCGCCTTTCGTCAATCGCCGACACCGATCGACGATCCACAACTGTACCGTGTCATGTTGGACCGCCCCATCGGTTTGCCAGGACAAACCGGTGCGTCCGATCGCGTTGGTGACCTGGTCGCGCCGAATCGGCCTCCCGAAGCGATCCCCTCGCCCGCGAACGGGGAACCGGATCGCGAAGCCGTCGAGGTATCGCCATGACCAGGCATTCCGGCGAATCGGTTCGCGATGCGTCACCGATCACGCAAGTGAAATCCGCTGTGACGAGGTGGGCGACGGGATCGATCGATGCTTGGGATCAATTCTGGTTCGCTCCGCGACTGCCCCACTTGTTGGCGGTCCTGCGGATCTTTACCGGATTGATGTTGCTGTATTCGCACTTGGTGCTAGCCAGCGATCTGTTTTCGTTTGTCGGGCCGGATGCATGGATCGACAACGAGATCGCGAGAGGACTGCATGACGGCGCCTATGGCGTGCCGGATTGGGGACGCACGTACCTTTGGTACTTGAGCAATCCGTTGGTGTTGTGGTTGCATCACGGATTGACCATCGCGGTGACCCTTTGTTTTGCGGCCGGATTGCTGACGCGGATCACCGCGCCGCTGGCGTGGTTCTTGCAAGTGATGCTATTGCATCGATTGACAGGCGCACTGTTTGGGCTGGACCAAATCGTGACCTATTCGGCGATGTATCTGATGCTGACACCCTGTGGCAGCTGGCTAAGTGTCGACGCGTGGATTCGTAAGCGACTGGCTGACCGGATCGAATCGGATCGCCGGCTTGCGTGGTTGTTCCCCGACGCGACGCCGTCGGTGGCCGCCAACGTGGCAACGCGATTGTTTCAGCTGCATGTGTGTGTCATCTATCTGTTTGGCGGATTGGCAAAGGCGCGCGGTACTTCGTGGTGGGACGGAACGGCGATTTGGTACGCGGCCGGCAACTTCGAGTATCAGTCACTCGATTTGACGTGGATCAGCAAGTTCCCCAGGCTGGCGTCTCTGATGGCGCTGATGACGCTCGTCTGGGAAGTCTCGTATGCCGCATTGGTCTGGCCTCGATTGACTCGGCCTTTAGTTTTGGGAATCGCCGTCGCGGTTCACGGAGGAATCGCAATTTTTCTAGGCATGATCACGTTCGGCTGCATGATGATCGCGGCAAACATGATTTTTGTTCGGCCGGAATGGATGTTGGGGCTGATGGGCCACCGATTCACCGGCGAACTCGAATCGGATGATCATCTTTCCGACAATTGGAGCGATGAAGAACTTGGTGCTGAAATCGATACTGATGAAATGGCTTGGGACGAGGACGAATTGGTTCTAGAGGAAGACACTGGCAAGTCATCGATCGGTCTCGGATCGTCGATCGCAGGCGACTACGGCGTCATCGATGACGAAGCCGATACCAGCGGTATCGATGCCGACTTGGAAAAGCGGGCGGCGCAATTGGATCGTTCCGAACAGAAGCTGCGCGCCGCGGCCAAAAAATTGAAAGAGAAGTCGTCGCGAATCAAAGGACTGGAATCCAAGTATCGAGAACGAGTCGCACGTTTGAAGGAACGTGAAGCCAAGATCAAGGCCTTGGTCGATCGTCGCCGCGAATCGAAGGACGAATGACCAACGGGCGACGGTGTTTGTGTTCGAGTTGTCGACGGCAGCGCTGGCCCAATGAACAACGCCGACCTGGGACGTTTTCACGTACCCAAGCCGGCGTTGCGAGTCGAATCAAACGGCTGCTTGCAACACGTCCATTTCCTTCGCCAATCGTTTCCGCGCGACGTGCAAACGACGTTTGATCGTTCCGACCGGCGCGCCGGTTTCGTCGCTCATTTCGATCAATGACTTGCTTTGCAAGTAGAACGCCTTCAACGTTTCTTGGTCCAGGTCGCCGAGTCGATCGATGCTCTCGCGCAATGCCTTGGCCGTTTCCCGTTGCTCGGCAAACTCGTCGGGTGATCCGATCGCCAAGCAAGTTGCTTCCAACGTTTCGGGATCGCACGCCAATGCGTTGTGTGATCGCGTGATGCGGTTGATCGCCATGCGGTGGACGATCCGGCGCAACCAACCACCGAACGCTTCCGGAACTCGAAGTTGCCCGATCTTTTGCATCGCTTGGATGAAAACATCTTGCGCCAATTCTTCGGCTTCGTCGGCGTTGCGAACGCGCCGCATCGCCAGGGCAACAATGCCCGGTCGATAGCGTTGGAACAGTTCGCCGAACGCGTCTCGGTCACCGGCTTGTGCAGCCCGTACCAATTCAGCAACGGTGGTCGTTTCGGTAGCAAAGATGTTGTTTTCGGTGAAGTTCATAGCAGGTGTCTTTCATAGACCCGGCGTCCTTGGCCGCAACACCGTGCAGTGCTGCGGATGGGGGAGCGTCGGTTGAAACGCGTCCCGATGGGGAAACGTCTCAAGGGTTCTTTGTGAGGGATGCTTTTGACCGCGGGAAAACATGGGTTTGAACGAATCAAACCATCACGTGGCCGCCGAGGTCACTTGTCATCAAGCCGAAATCCATCGATATCAGTGCCCGCCAAAGCCACTTGCTTCGGGGAAACCGAGATCGACGAGAATTCCTTAGGATCGCGAGAGGGATTTAGCCTCTGTTGAACCTGGCCGGATAACTCGCCATTGCCAAACACGGTTGGCACTTGACGCCGCCGCGTTTCGTACTGGCCAAGCCCGAAAGACATTCGCTTTCGAGGCTTCCGGCCTGGACTAACGCGACGAAGTCGTCGGGGGTAATCGAGCTAAGCAAATAGCTCGACATCCCTGATGGCATCGCAAACAGAGGCATCCGGTGTAGCCATCGATGGAGAATCGAAGCGGCGACGAACGAACGAACGACGGTGATCTCACGTACCATGGCATTGACCAAGTTGCGTGTGACGGCGGCGGTGATCGAATCGAAACGCATTTCAACCTCCAGTGGCACCTGAATCAGGCGCGGCTGCGGAGCACAAAGAAAAAGACACAATGAGTTGCCAGCATTTGACGGACGCCTCAGAAAACTGAAGCCACCGACAACGGCTGCTGACCTGTTCAGGGTATACCGGAAGCGTCCAGGAAACCAGCAAACTTTTCACCCACCTTGGATGAACCGAGAAAACTGGCCCGGAAACAACCGGTCGTTGCGGATAGTCCGCTACCGTTGGAACCTCGACAACTTAGACGTCCGGCGTTCAATCAGGTTCGCACTGGTGGCGAAAAAATTGGAAAAGACTTTCGAACGTACCGCTCCGCCGCTTTCCCGGCGGATTCTAAATCACGTTCCAGACACTCTGGTAACCGCCGGTTCAGCCCTGCTGGAGCTGGTTTTGCCGCCTGTTTGCCGACTTTGCAGTGCCCCGGTGGGCGTGGGAAAAGATTTTTGTGGAAACTGTGACGTGGCACTGAACCTGTCCGCTGGGGCGATGGTTTCGGGGTGTCGTCGGTGCGGCATGCCTGGTTCCATGGCGACATCGGTTCGCCCCACCAGTTCTCCCGAATCCACTTACACCGGCGAACCGACAAGCACTGACGATCGCGGCCCCGAAAACGTCGATCTGTTGCCGTGCCCGAGTTGCCGCTCATCTGGCCACGAATTCGACGGTGTCGTGGCGTTGTGGAGCTACCAAGGCCGCGTCACCGACGCGGTCATCGCTGCGAAATACGTCCACAATGCCCCGCTAGCCGACGCCATGGGCCGACGTTTGGGTCAACGGGTCCAATGCGATCTGAACCAAGTCCCCGCTGACTGCGTCACGTACGTTCCCTCGCATCTGACTCGCCAGCTAACCCGCGGCGGAAACGGGAACCTGGCGATCGCTGAAACGGTTGCACGAGTCATTGGGCGGCCCTGTGGGAGCTTGCTGAGGGTGAATCGCAGGATCGACAAACAGGCGTGGCTTGACGACGAAGCGAGGGAAATAAATGTTCGCGGTGCGTTTTCGGCCAGAAAAAGCTATGCTCTTCCTAGATCGCCCCGAATAACTAATCGGCATATCCTGGTGGTCGACGATGTGTTGACGACGGGCGCGACGGCGAACGAGGTCGCACGCGTTTTGAAACAGTCGGGCGCCGCAGGGGTGACCTTGGCTGTCGTGGCGCGGGCCGTTCGACGCAGTTAGACGAACAGTGAGTGAGCACCCGCCCGAAGCCGAATCGAAGATTGATTGAAATTGACGCCCATTTTGACGAGTCCGTACTTTGGCGGATCGGACTCAACCGACGCACTACCCATTCACGGATCCGATGACTTCAGACCAAGCCCCCCACCCCGATTCCTCGCTCGATGACCCCAAGCCTGCGCGTGGCGCCGGTTTTCGTCGTGCGATCTTGCGAGGATTGGGCGTCGTTCTGCCGCCACTGTTGACGATCGTCGTTTTGATTTGGGCTTGGAATACGATCGAAAGCTATGTGCTTGGGCCGATCGAAAGCCAAATTCGTCGTGCGATCGTTTGGAAGATCGAAGACACCTATGCCGAAGTACCGCGTGGGGCCATTGCCACCAACGAGCGGCGGCTAGATGGGTTCACGTACGAGGGCAAACGATACGTTCCCGATCCCACGGGGCGACGTTTTTTTCCCGAGTACGTCAAGAGTATTGTGGACGAGCGAACCGATTACTTCGGTCCGTTCGCACCGCCGCCCGCCAGCGCCAAAGCGTATTGGCACCGATACGTCCAGCTCGAATACATGCCTCGCACACTCGTGGTGCCGGTCTTCTTGATCGTGTTTACGACGGCGCTCTTTTTCTTGGGGCGTTTGTTCACGTTCGGGTTGGGGCGTTGGTTCGTCCATGCGTTTGATCGAACCATTTTGAGCATCCCGATCGTCAACAAGGTCTATGGCAGCGTCAAGCAAGTGACCGATTTCGCGTTCAGCGAGCGTGAAATCGAATTCAACCGAGTGGTTGCGATCCAGTATCCGAGTCAAGGAATTTGGTCACTGGGGTTCGTGACCGGCAACAGCATGAGCGAGATTTCCGACGCGACGGGCGAGCCGATGTTGAGCGTCTTGATGGCGACAAGTCCCATGCCCATGACGGGATTCACCGTGACCGTCAAACGTAGCGAGGCCATCGATTTGAATTTGACGATCGACGAAGCGATCCAGTTCATCGTGTCTTGCGGCGTTGTCGTGCCTCCGCAACAACGCAGCGGCAAAATGGTCGCGTCAAAACCAAAGTTGAAGTCGGCGATCTCATCGGCGTTGGATTCGACAGGCTGCTAGTGCCTCGTCCACGACCCTAGTATGAAATGTGGTTGAGGAGGATCAGGATTCGTTGCTTTTCACGGCGACAAAAAATTCGGCCGGCGAACAAGTCTCGTAATTGAATGAATTTCAAGATATTACAGGATTCCATCGACCTCACCTTGCGGACGTAGGAATAGACTTGGCGCTTACTTTTTTCGATTCACCTTTCCGCAGTGCATCCTATGTCTAAGCAGTGCATCGACGTCTCGGTCTTGTGTGAAGTTCGACCTTTGCCAGGTGTTCGACGCGGATTGCTAAATCGCCTCTTGCCGTTGGTCCTGCTTGCTTCCTTGTCACTGTCGGCGCATTCGGTTTTAGCCCAGGCGCCTGCCGTCTCTGGTTTCGATCTCGCTTGGCTGGATGAGTTCGACGGAATGTCCATCGATTCGTCCAAGTGGGACGTCGCCGACACCAACGTGCCGACGAACAATTCGCTGCAAGACTATCTTCCCGACCAAGTGAGTGTTTCGGGTGGCAACCTTGTCATCACGGCCGAGAACTCTGCTTCGCGCGGACTCCCCTATGTCAGCGGAAGCGTGATTAGCAAAGTTGCCCAACAGTACGGTCGATGGGAAGTGCGAGCAAATCTGCCGACCGGTAAAGGGATGTGGCCAGCCATCTGGCTTTTATCTGACACCACCAAGAATGCTTGGCCGAGTCAGGGTGAAATCGACATCATGGAGAACCGGGGCGACCAACCGAATTTGACCAGCAGTGCTTTTCACTATGGGACGAATCCGCCCTTCAGTCATCAGTTCGTTGCGAAGGAGCAACAGTCCGTCGCGGGTGGCAGCCAAGTCAACTACCACAACAGTTTCCACAACTATGCCGTGGAGTGGGACAACAAACAAATTCGCTTTTATGTCGACGATGTTCATCACGCGACCGTCCGAGACTCGGATACCGGCGGGTTTATTTCTCGGCAAAGCGATGGAATGAATGTGATTCTTAACCTTGCCGTGGGAGGCGATTTTTTAGACAACCCCGACGCTTCCACGCCGTGGCCCCAAGACTTCCGCGTCGATCATGTCTATGCCTACACGAAAGCGGATAGCGATCCGGTCATGACGTTCGACAACGGTTCGTTCGACGACAATGGCGGCTCGTTGGCTCATTGGTCGACGTATGGAAACACAATCGGTGCCGGCACCAACGTTCGTGGTGATAACCAGCATGTTGCCTCGGGCGATGGAGCCTTGAAACTCTATGGCCAGTTCGACGGAACGGAAAACTATTCCGGCGTTGAACAGGGACTTACCGTCACCGGCGGCGAAACACTGTTTGCACAAGCAAGTGCATTCGTCGATTCGAACGATTCGATCTTTGCAACGGACAACTACGCCGTTCTAAACATCGACTATTACAACCAACAGTACGGTGAGTTTGGATCGGGCCAGTACATCGGATCGGATTCCGTGGTGCTGGCTGATGGAGCAACGTTGAATGATGTTTGGCTGACGCGTCAGCTTTCATCGGTTGTCCCCGACGGCGCGGTCGAGGCACGGTTGGCACTCGTATTCGTTCAACCCCAGTTTGCCGGCGGCGCCGTGCACATCGATAGTGTTCGGTTCTTTTCAGCTGCCGCGGTCCCCGAACCAAGCACCTTGTGGATGCTTGTGGCGATAACCGGCTTATGCTTCGTCCGACGGAAAAGCCGATCGTTTTCGGCGTCGACGTAACAGCAGAACGCAACCACTCACCGCGAGAAAAGCGTAGGTTGCTGGTTCCGGGACGGCTTGCACGACATTCAACCGAACGTCATCGATCAGCACCGTGCCCGGCAGATTGCCGCCACCGATCGGACCGATTCCTTGACTGAACTCGATGAAGGCTGCCTCGGCACCCACCGGGACGACACCTAGGTCATAGGTGATTTCTGTCCATGTGGTCGGGTTGATGCTGTTCTGGAAGAACTGCAGGCCGCTGTTGGATAGAATGACACCGTTGGCGTCCAAGTACCTGAGTGCGAACAACGCGTTGCCGCTTGTGCCAGCAAACCCCTTGGACCAGAAACTCAACAGCGGATTGTCGCCCGGCGTTAGCGGTGGCAACAGCCCGTCATCGATCGAGTTTTGCAACATCACCGCTGCATTCAATTCCGGTGACATCAGCGACGCCGAAAACGATCCGGTCCGCGCGTCCGTCGACCGCGTGTACCCCGAGGCGGCGATCAGCCAAGATGCGGCAGGTGTCGTCGCACCCGCATTCTCGAAACCACCATTGGCAAATCCGTTCACCGTGGCAGCTTGGGCCGGCGAGTAAAGGGTAAACACCAGTACGGCCATAGCCGCCATCTTTCCAGCTGTCATTTGATCTACTTCCCGTGCGGCGATCAGCCAATGAAGCAGCGAAAAAAACGCTTGAAAGTCCACTAGCTACGTTCGCCAGCCTGGATGGATCGCCCGACCAAGTCAATCAAAAAGATGCAATGCACAAAAGATGGAGCAAAATCCTGGATCAAGCCAGATTCCTTTGATCACGCAACTTCGTCGCTGAAAGCAACAACCCGTTCGATTGAGCGAGCCGAAACACTTGCAACCTACCAAGGTATCTCGGAATGCACGCAAGCGAGTTTTTTTGGGTGGGGAAGCCATGTCGGCGACTTTAAGTCGATTGGCGAGGACTCTAAGTCCACATATCTCGGTCGAGACTTCGATACCCGATGGCTTCGGCTAGGTGCATTTCTTCGATCGTGTCGTCGCCAGCGACGTCGGCGATCGTTCGTGCAATGCGCAGGATTTTGTCGTGGGCTCGGGCCGACAGTCCCATCTCTTCGACGCTGTGACGCAGCATCGCTTGGCAGGATTTGTTCAATTCACAGTACTTGCGAACTTGCCGACTGGTCATCAACGCGTTGTAGCGAACCGGGCCACTTTTGAATCGTTCGGCTTGAGGCCCTCGTGCGGCAATGACATCAGCGCGCATCTGTTCGCTGGTCGTTCCGCTGCTGGTTGCGGTCGATAGCTCCTCGAACGGGACCGCGGGTACTTCGATGTGAATATCGATCCGATCGAGCAGAGGTCCCGAAATCTTGCCGGTGTACTTTTCGATCTGTGGCGGGGTGCAATTACAACTACGCCGCGGGTCGCTTCGATAGCCGCATGGGCAGGGATTGGCGGCAGCGATCAACATGAAGTCGGCGGGGAAGGTTGACGATCGCAGCGCGCGGCTGATCGTGACGACGCCGTCTTCGAGCGGTTGACGCATCACCTCCAGCGTTTTGCGATTGAACTCGGGAAGCTCGTCCAAGAACAAGATGCCGTTGTGAGCCTTGCTGATTTCACCCGGCGCCGGCGGACTGCCACCACCGACCAAGCCCGCATCGCTGATCGTGTGGTGAGGACTGCGAAACGGGCGCCGCGCCATCAACGGCTGACCGGCCGGCAATTGGCCCAGCGCACTGTAAATCCGAGTCGTCTCGATCGACTCCGGTGCCGACAGTTGCGGCAAGATCGTCGGCATCCGCTTGGCCAGCATCGTTTTGCCCGATCCCGGCGGTCCGATCATCAGCAGGTTGTGCCGACCGGCGGCAGCGAGTGTCATCGCACGCTTGGCGGTTTCTTGGCCACGGACGTCACCGAAGTCGACGTCGTAGGTGCTGAATTGTTCGAACAGTTGTTCCAGGCGGCTGGGCGCCGGGTCGATGTCGATCTCGCCCGCCAGAAAGGCGACCGCTTGGGCGAGTGTGCTGATCGGGATCACTTCCAGGTCTTCGACGACGGCTGCTTCGTTGGCGTTTTCGGCCGGGACAATGATGCCGCGCAGTTGCTTGTTCTTGGCGGCTTCGATCGCGATCGACAGCGCCCCTTTCACCGGGCGGGTGTGCCCTTCCAATGCCAATTCACCGATGATCGCGTACTGATCCAGTCGTTCCGACGCTAACTGTCCGCTGCCGGCCAGCACGCCCAACGCGACGGGCAAGTCGAACGAGGCGGCTTGTTTGGGCAGATCACCAGGGGCCAAGTTGATGACAACGCGGTCTTGCGGGCGAACAAAACCGCTGTTAACGATCGCTCGTTCGACGCGGTGGGTCGATTCCTTGACCGCTGCATCGGGCAGGCCGACCAGGATCGTCTTGGGCATCGCGGCGGGCGAAATGTCCACTTCGACGTCAACCGCCATGGCCTCGATGCCCAGTAGCGTGAATGTTTTGAGTCGTGCCAGCATGAGGTTTCGCCCGCGTTGGAGTGCTCTTTGTAGATTTCTTGGTGTGGATTACTCGTTATAGAGTGCTCGTCCTTTGACCACCGATGGTGACAGGGCCGATGTCTCGTCGCAACCAGGATACGAAGTGATTGGACACGTCGGTCGGAAATGCCTAACGTTTTAGTGAGCCTCCTGTTTCAGTTTTGCCATTCGAGTGAACGATGCCTTTTTCAGCCTCCGTTTTTCCGGGCGTCGCCTTGGTTCCCGATGGTCCCATCCCCAACCGTCGCGAGAGTAGAAATCGATGGGTGTTCCTTGCCTTGACGATATTGATCGGTGGCGTCTCGGTCGGTTCGAGTGCCAGCGGCCAAACCGTTTCGAATGAATGGTTGGAGGTGGCGGTGCCGTCGGTCGATGGACGGGTACGATGGGGCGACGTCGCCGACGCGATGGCCGATGCGATTCAACTGGACAAAGAATCGGTCCGCGGCCTGCTTCCCGATGGCGAGATGAACTTGTCCGACGGCGGTGTGCAGTTGGTTTTGATGGGCGTCAACTTGATGCTGGGCCAACGCGGATCGATCTTGATGGATGTCGACGCCAAAGGAGAGCCCTCGATCAAATTGCGATTGAGAATTGCCGACGAAGCCACAAAGATCGAAAGCGACGGTCGGGCGATTCGGGGACCGGCGCCCGTGACGTTGACGGTCGATGAAAACTGGGAAGCACAAACTCTGACGAAGCCGTTGGTGGTTTGTTTCCATGGACTGAAGAGTGGTCCGCATGTCTTCTCGCCACTGCGAGACGAATTGCGTCGAGCTGGTTACGCGACAGCGACCGTTTCCTATGACGACCGCCGTTCGATCGCTGACACCGCCGCGATGGCAGCCGATCAGTGCAAGGCGTTTTTTCGATCTCAAGTGCGAACACCGTCGCTTGCGTTGATCGGTCATTCGATGGGTGGGTTGGTGACGCGGCAATGGGCCGAAGATCCCAAGTTGGCGGATCGGCACATCGTTCGATTGATCACGATCGCCACGCCTCACGGAGGTTCCACGTTGGCGACGATGCCGCCGTTGATTGACTTGGTGACGGAGGGAAGCCTTCAGCCACAAGACTGTGTCAATCTGCTGTTGCATTTACCCTCCAGCCCCGGCATTCGCGATTTAGAACCCGGATCGCCCGCGTTGGCGAACATGAACGCGTGGCCTCGGCGAAGCGACGTTCAATACACGTGCATCGCGGGGACTCGATGCCCGGTCAGTGCGGAAGACTCTCAAGAGCTCCGATCGATGTTGAGACAGCTCGACCAAGACGGAAGTTTCACTCGTTTGATTCGCCCCCGCATATTACCGCTGATTCAAGAGACGGATGAATGGATCGAGGGAAAGGGCGATGGCGCCGTTTCGGTTTCAAACGCTTGGATACCCGGTGTCAAAGATCACGTCGAAGTCCCGCTGGCCCACAGCGAATTGATCGCTCCGATGGCCAATGGCAGTCGGAACCCGGTTTGGCAAACGATCCTCGATCGGCTGGGTGAAGAACGCTGACATGGCATCATTGCTATTGATCGCTGCGCTGCGTTGCCGATCCGAGTCACAGTTACAGTCACTTGTAACCGGATTCGGATGACGACCTATCGAGACCACTGGGCCAGTTTGCTTTCGATAAAATCGATGACTTGTTGGTGTTGCTGTTCGCCACGTCCGGTGACCGAAATGGGTGGTCCGAACGCGAAGCGGACGACTTTGGTCGCGTCGATGCGACCAAAATCTTTCAAGCGACGTCCGTTCCCCCAGGCGTCGGTTTGCAAGGCGATCGGGATGACGGGCACACCGGCTCGCGAAGCCAGTTTGATGCCGATGGTGTTGAATTGCGCCGGATCGAACGTCGCGCTTCGTGTGGTTTGAGGAAACACGACGATGGAGATTCCCCGATCGAGGCGATCTTTTCCCTCTGTCATGACGACCTTGAAGTCTTCACGAGGATTGTTTCGCGATACGGCTACTGGATTTCGTGACCGCAAAATGTGTCGAAAAACGGGATAGTCCAACAGACTTTGCTTGGTCACAAAGGTGACGTTGTGAACCGGTTGAATGATCGCGGGCAATACGATCGTTTCCAACATGCTCATGTGATTGCCGACAAAGACGCAAGGCGAGTCCAGCGAACGAATGTTTTGAACGCCTTGAATCTCGATGCGAACGCCAACGGACTCGAGCGACTTTAGCACCATGTGGCTGGTCCGGCTCCACTGCTGTTCGTCGTAGACCCCGGCGCGTGCCTGACGACTGGATTGATACACGTTCCAACCGAATTGGCGATAAAAGTCGAGCGTCGGAAACAAACGTCGTAAGGGATGCGATGAACCCTCGGCCGTTCGATAGATGTCATCGGTATACGAAATCAATTCGTGACGATCGTCGGCATCGTTCGAGCGGGGCATGCTTGTATCCTGCGGTGTAGGTCGTGATCGCCCAGACTAAGCGATCAGGGTCGCAGTGGAGAACCACTGTTAGATTTGGTGCTGAATGCCGCCCCGATTGTGGCCCAGCAGCCTGTTGAAAAAGGGGTCTGCCCCTCTCCGACGTTTCGAATTCACAATGTTTCAGCAACGTCTCCAAAGGGTCAGACCCCTTTTTCAACAGGCTGCCAGGCACGCCGTGACAGGAATTCGACATCCCGAAAAGTTTCGCGAGTTCGCACACTTCGCAACACCAAAGGCGTTAAAATTTCGTCCACACCAAATCAACCGTGTGACACAAAGGACTTGCGATGGCCGGACTCAACGATGGAACGTCGACAGCGCAGCGCCGCGAAATTTCGTCCGCAACCGCCGACACTCTTCGACTCGCCATGTTGCCGGGCATCGGACCGCGAACGTTGTCTTTGTTGCTCGAGTGTTTCGGCGATCCTGCATCGGTTTTAGCCGCCCCCGACCACCAACTCGCATCCGTTCATGGTGTGGGACCGAAAGTGATTCAGTCGATCCGATCGGCGGATGACTTGGTTGACGTTCGGTCGATCGTGAACTGGTGCGCTCGCGAACGCGTCGACATCGTTTGCGATGATCACGAATCGTATCCGCGATTGCTGGCAGATCTGCCCGATGCGCCACCGATACTTTTTGTTCACGGCGATGCGGTGGCCGAGGACGAAATCGCGGTCGCGATCGTCGGGACGCGTCACGCGACCACCTATGGCTTGAAGCAAGCGGAACACCTTGCTTATTCGCTAGCCCGAGCCGGTGTGACGGTCATCAGCGGCATGGCCCGTGGGATCGACGCTGCGGCACACGAAGGCGCCATGGCCGGCGGTGGCCGTACGATCGCGGTGTTGGGCAGCGGTCACGGCGAAATCTATCCCAGCGAACATGAGGGACTTTCCAAAGCCATCGCGGCACACGGGGCCGTCATCAGCGAGTATCCGCCTTACGCGAAACCTCGCGCAGGCATGTTTCCTCAGCGAAATCGCATCATCGCGGGTCTATCCTTGGCGACCTTGGTCATCGAAGCGCCCGATCGTTCGGGAGCGTTGATCACGGCCCGAATTGCCATGGAGCAGAATCGTGAAGTTTTGGCGGTTCCCGGCCCCGTCACCAGCCGCGCATCAAGAGGCTGCAATCAATTGATTCGCGACGGAGCCAAGTTGGTCCAGACGGTGGACGATATCCTGGAAGAACTCGGTCCGATGCGGGCGCCTGTGCAGACGACCGATGGATCCGAGATCCGAAATGTCGCGGAACTGCAACTGAATGAACTCGAACGGAAGGTTCTGGACGCCATCGAATCGGAAAGCACTCCCATCGATCGCGTCATTGAAACGTGCGAATTGCCCGCCCAACGCGTGATTGCCATCATCAGCGTTCTAGAGATGCGACGACTGATACGTAGATTGAGTGGGCAATACGTTTCGCGAATTTGATCTCATAAGAAAGCCGACGATCTTCCCCCCGACGGTTGCCGTGGGCTTCCTGACACAGGACAATGACCTGAATCGCTTTACTTGCCAGATGGCTGCGTCCCGAATCACCAAATCCCGCCGATCGGCGTTTCGCATCCGCCGCTTTATTCCACGCCGGCCAAACGAGGAAAACGTTGAACAATCCATCCGATAGCGGTGATGCCGGTTTCTTTTCGGGTGAAGAGGAGCTAAGCGCTAGCGGAGCGACAGACTGCGGACGCGTTCGAGAAACCAACCAAGATCAGTTTCTGATCGCCCAACTGAACAAGTCGATGCGTGTCGGTTCCAACAGCTTGGGAATGGAGAAGCGAGTGTTCGGATCGGTCCAGGGCGAAGTGCTGTTAGTCGCTGACGGAATGGGGGGCCACGCGGCGGGTGAGAAAGCGAGTCAGTTAGCGATCGAACATTTGGTCCGCCGTCTGTTGAGCAGTGTTCACTGGCACTTCCAAAGCGAGACCGAAAAAGAAGAAGCGTTCATCGCCGATTTGCAAGACTTGCTCAAAGACGCACATACTCGCATTCTGTTGGAATCAACGCGTTTCGAAGACCAACGCGGGATGGGAACCACGTTGACGATGGCCTATCTGATTTGGCCGCAACTTTACGTCGTTCATGCTGGTGACAGCCGATGCTATCTGATTCGAAACGGAGTCGCTGATCCGTTGACGACCGACCACACGATCGCGAGGCAGATGGTCGATGCCGGTGGACTGAAACCCGAAGACGAAGCCACTAGCAAATACAGCAACGTATTGTGGAACGTCTTGGGCGGACGGACCAGTGGCGACTTGATCGCGGAAGTGAAGCGGGTCGACTTAGAACCGGGCGACAAAATTGTCCTGTGCAGCGATGGGCTGCACCGCTATGTACGTTCGGATGCGTTGGCCCAAGTCGTCAGTGAAAACGATAATCCGCAAGACGCGTGTCGCCGGCTGATCGAATTGGCCAATGAAGCGGGTGGAGAAGACAATATTACCGTTGTCGTTTCGTCGCCGGCCTTTGAGGACTTGGGCAAATCGACTTGGGTCGACTTCTACGATACCACGATTCCGGGCAGAGATACGGCCAGTTTCGATTCGTCGACAACAACCGAGGGCACGAAACCCAAGCCTGGCGATGTCGATCCGCTTGCCGACACGTGGCCCGGTTGATCGCCTTATGAGTGGCGAACAATCGCCCCAACCTCCACCATCGAACAGTTTGCTGGTCGGCGGCATCTGCGGAATTTCTGCGGCGTTCTTGTATACCGCCGCCAATGTCGCGCTGCGCGGATGCGTCGATTTGGATCCATTTTTGGTGTCCGCCGTGAAGGCCGCGCCGACGGTTCTTTTTTTGGCTCCCGTATTGGTGTGGATGTCGTTTCGCGGTCAACCGATCATCACCAGCGGGCGAATGATTCCACGTTTCATGCTGGTCGCCCTGTTGGGCCAATTTGTTGGAAACGCGGCGTTTCAAATCGCCTTGGGCGTGATCGGCTTGGCCGCGTCGGTGCCGATCACCTTGGGTGTACTGATCATCGGTGGAGCGGTACTAGGACGCTTGATTTTGCGCGAACCCGTTCGCACACCGACCATCATCGCGATGGTGACTTTGATCGCCGCCGTCGTCGTGTTATCGCTACCGACATCGACGGTCAAGCCGAACACGTCCGCGTCGGAACTTCCAATTTGGGTGGGCGGATTGTGCGCGGCTGCGTCCGGCGCAGCCTATTCTTTGTTTGGTGTTGTGATGCGTAAGACACTGCATAGCGGCGTGTCGGCGCCAATGACAATGTTCCTAAGTGGAGCGGTCGGCACCGTTTCGCTTTGGTCGTTTACATTGATGCAAAGCGGGACCGATCCAATCGCCGCGCTCAACAGCACTCAGTGGGCAATGATGGGCGCGGGTGGATTGTTCAACTTTCTAGCGTTTGTGGCGCTGTCATATTCGTTAAAAGCCTTGCCCGTTGTCGCCGTTAACTTGATCAACGCTTCGCAAGTCGCGATGGCCGCCGTTGCCGGTGTGATGCTGTTCGCAGAACCCGTCACATGGCCGTTGGTATCCGGCATTGCGATGACATTCGCAGGGCTGTTGATTCTGATGCATGGTCGGCGGTGGTAATGCACGTCAACCGTTTGCACGAAATCATCCTAAACGCGAGTCAGCTTCGTAACGCGGCCGGTAGCGACCCATTCGGCGACATAGATATTGTCTTCCTTGTCGAAGCAAGCATCGTGTGGGTGGACGAACTTTCCTTGTTCCCACTTGCTTTCATCCGTCCGGATCACGTGTCCCTTATTCGCTTTTTGCGACGCTAAAATCCGCTCGCTGTCGTCGCCGATCGTGGCCACCGTGTTGTGGTTGCGATCAAGCAGCGAAACTCTCGCAACCAACTCGGGCACGAGCATCAGTTTTTCGTTGGTATCGATGTTGGCAGGCAACCCGAACCCGGTGACCGTTTTTTTGTACTCACCTTCCATCGTGAAGCACTGTAGCGTGTTGTTGGCGCGATCGGCGACGACGATTTCGGCATCCCCGCCTGTGCGAGCGTCGATCCAGATGCCGTGCGGTGTATTGAATGTACCCTTGCCTTTGCCTTCGCCGCCGAAGCAAGAGACCCAAGATCCTTCCGCATCGTAGCGATGGATTTTGAAGGATCCGTAGCCGTCGGCTAGTAAGAATCCGTTGTCCGGCAAGAACGCAAAATTGGTGGGCATGAAACGATCGCGTCCCCAAATCCGTTTCGGGTCGCTTGCCTCGCCCGGTGCGTAGGCACCCGATTTCATCGGAGCGAAACTTTGCCAGACGGTCTCGCCCGACAATGTTAACTTGGCAATCGATTTGACTTGTTGGTAACCCGAGACGTAAAGAAACGGAGTGCCGTTCTCGACACGAATCTCCAACCCGTGACCGCCGCCCTGAAATTGCTCGCCGAACGCGCGGATGAACTGGCCTTCGGAATCAAATACGAAAATGGACGGATGGTCTGCTTTTTTGGCGTCGCCTTCGTGAATCACATACAAATTGTTGTCAGGATCGACCGTGACATTGTGGGTGATTTGCCACGAGTAGCGATCGGGCAGTTGCGGAAACATGTGTTCGCATTTGAACTTATAATCGCCGTCACCGATCACGTCTTGAGCGGCCGAGCGTTTGGCCGTCAGAATGGCGGGGGCGCAAATGGTGGCAATTGCGGCAGTTTTCAGGAAACGTCGTCGAGGTGATTTGGCGGCCATGGCGATTTTTCACAGCTATGAGAGGGCAGGGGAGGGCGGACGTCACTTTATAGGCGACCTCGCTTCCTTGTAGCAACTATCATGACAATCCGAGATTTCCGATGATTGTGTTATTTGACGATTCCCACCCGGCAATCGAATGACGAACGTGGCATTGAATGACGGTGAAACGCGGTTCGCGTTCGGCGAAAACTGGCGAGCGTTCTTGCAGGCGCTCGACGAGGATCGGATCGATGAAGCCGTCCGTTCGCTGACCGAAATGCTGGGCGCCGACTCGCTGGAAGGATGCCGGTTTCTGGACATTGGTTGCGGAAGCGGGCTGTTTTCGCTTGCCGCCTATCGCATGGGTGCGTCAGTCGTGTCGGTCGATTTCGATGCCGACTCGGTTGGATGTACCGAAGAACTCAAACGACGGTACGGTGGCGATGGTGACTGGTCCGTCCAGCAGGGTTCCGTCCTGGATGCGAGTCTGATGAGCGACTTGGGTGTGTTCGATGTCGTTTACAGTTGGGGCGTCCTTCATCACACCGGCCAAATGAATCACGCGATCGAGCTAGCGTCCCAGCGAGTGGACGACGGCGGCAAGTTTTTCATCGCGATCTACAATGACCAGGGCGGCGGCAGTCGACGCTGGTTGGCGATCAAAAAAACATATCACCGGTTGCCGCGATTGTTGCGACCGCTTTGGGTGACGGCGGTGGCGGGCGTGTTTGAATTCAAGTTCGCGCTGGCAAGATTCGCTCGTTTGAAAAACCCGCTGCCGTTTGCCGACTGGCATGCCAAGAAGAAGGATCGCGGCATGTCGGCATGGCACGACTGGGTCGATTGGATCGGCGGCATGCCATTCGAAGTCGCCAAACCCGAAGACGTGATCGTTCCGCTGGCCGGCCGAGGCTTCGTGTTAGAAAACCTGAAGACCGTCGGCAGCGGATGGGGATGCAACGAATACGTGTTCCGCAAAGAGGGTTAACCCATCACGTCGGCGATGAATGCGTCGCGATCTTTTGGCGAGATGATGATTGTTCGCTTGGCCGTTTTGATGGCGACTCGTTTGAGCGATAGCGAGGGTCCGCTCTTGAGTGATGCCGTTCGTTCGACGGACACGATTTCGGATAGCGGAACCTGGTAGCAAATCAGTCCACATCGGATCGATACGGCATCGTCTAGGACCGTGTAGCGACATGGAACCGTGAAGGCCGCCGTCACTAGCGATGAGACCGCGCCGGCGATGAACAGCGTCATCGCATCACCGGGTTGGCCGTTCCACCACGCGTAAACGCCTATCGCAGCCGACATCAACGGTGCCAGAATCAACAGCAACCCGACCCACCAATCGACGGCCGATTCGTAGACGGTCGGACGTGCTTTCTTTTTGGTGTTGGCATCGAAAGTTTGCGAGTCGGCTTCGTTCAATCGACGGCTCCTGGTTCTGTAAGTCGTTGTCTTTTTAGTCGCTTCATCGCTTCGCGCGGGACGGCGACACTGATCGCGATCGCGCCGATGACGGATAACGCGATGCCCATCCATCGTAGTCCACCGGCTTGTGGATCGTCGATCGCCGTCGCAATCGTGCCGCTGTGGACCCACAGGGATTGGGGAATCACGGCCACTGCCGTAGCAGCCAGGAACGGCGCGAACCGACCGCCACAGGCGCCCATCAGATAGCTGATCATCATCGTCGGAATCGGGGCCAGACGAATCATCAAATGAAAACCGAAACCAGCGTCGCCAGCCATCGACTGAGCGGTTCGCAAGATCTCGCCCGTTGGCGTTTGATCCTGGCGACGGATGCGAGACTCGATCGAATCGGCCAACCACCAGCGGCCGATCGAATAGTTTAGCGCCGCGGCGACAACGGCAACGACCAGCATCAATCCGCTTCCCAGCGACGTTCCGAACAGGGCTCCGGCGGTCACCGAAACCACGGTTTTGGGCACCATCACCGACATCAGCAGGATGCTGATGATCACGAAGCCGATCGGCGCGGCCTGGCTGTGCTCGCTTAGCATCGATTGCAGCCGCGCGGCATCCAACCCACTCGCGACCAGGGCGATGCCGGTCGCGATCAGAGCGACGGGTGCGAAGATTTTTAACCAGCGGAGGAACGGTGTGGGTCGAGTCAAAGTGTTCACTGTGTTGCCATAACGGTCGTGGGTCCGCCATGATAGCGTCACACGAAGGACTCCGATGATGATTTCCGCAACCGCCACACGCCCTTTGCCGATCGATCCCGATCGATGGAAACGACACCAATTGTTTCGCAATCCGTTTGGCGAGCTGACGCGGGACGAGCGAGCCGAGTTGGCGATCGTCGACATGGATCGCTTTGAACCGTTGATCGGTCAGCCACGATCGGCGGTTCAATTCGTCGGCGATTGTGGTCGCGGTAAGACGACGCGGATGTTGGCAATCGCACGGCGGTTTGCCGACGCCAGCTATGTCTATTTGCCCGAGGGAGGTCCGACGCCGGCGATTCCCGACGGAAATCCTGTCATGATCGACGAAGCCCAACGATTGCCTCGCGTGATTCGAAACGGCATTTTCGCGGCGGGTGTTTCGGTGGTGTTGGCGACTCACAAAGATTTGTCTGGATCACTGCGTCGTCACGGATACCAGGTTCACACCGACCGAATCGGGGGCGGCAACCATTCGACGTTGATTCGGAAGATACTTAACGCCAGGATTCGAGCGTCGATGTGTGGCGCGGATTCGGCGAGAATGGTTTCGCTGGACGAGGCTGAAGCGTTACATCAACAATTCGGTTCCGACGTTCGCGCGATCGAGCACTATCTTTACCAACGAATTCAAGCTCAGGTGATGCAGCATGGCGAAGTGCGATTTATCGATTGAATTGGACGATCCCAGCGGCGTGGTTGGCGGCGGCGGCAAGATCAGCGGCGTCGTTCGGGTTTTGGCAACCGCCGATGTCCAATGCAGCGGACTGGAAGTCAACTCGGTCTGGAAGACTCATGGACGTGGCAACGTCGCCACCGGTACCGCGGGTTCGTCGACCTTGTTTGAGGGCAAGTGGCAAGCTGGCGATCAGAACGAATATCGGTTCGAGTTGCCAGTCGCCAATTGGCCGCCGACGTATCACGGGTTCCACTTGAACGTGGACCACTACGTCGAAGCAAGAGCGAAGGTGCCTTGGTCTTTTGATCCGAAGGCGTCCGTCGCGTTTGTGATGCAGCCGACTTGCG
The DNA here is from genome assembly GCF_007860125.1 of Rubripirellula tenax. Classification (NCBI taxonomy): domain Bacteria; kingdom Pseudomonadati; phylum Planctomycetota; class Planctomycetia; order Pirellulales; family Pirellulaceae; genus Rubripirellula; species Rubripirellula tenax. The sequence goes on along the minus strand of NZ_SJPW01000005.1, from coordinate 641,721 downwards.
GCGCCGAAGGGTTGCCCGAGGCGAAGGCTGCGCAGGTAAACAAGATTGTCGCTTGGATCATCACGATCACCGTGTTGAGCGTGTTCGCAGGAGTTGGCTTTGCGGTGCTGCGTAATTTCGGTGTGTTCGGTTACGTGTTCATGTTGGTTCCCGTTGCAGGCGTCGTGTATTGGTTGGTCCGGAAGGTGTTGCCGCAGTGGGTGCTGGGCGCGGTCGAGTGCAGTTTGGCTTCGGACGTCGTCGCACCGGGTGATGCCGTGACCGGCGAGTTGGTCGTCGAACCTAGAAAGAACGTTTCGATCGGCGCAGTCTCGATCAACTTGACGGCTGCCGAACGCTGTGTCAGCGGAAGCGGCAGCAACCAAACGACTCATCGACACACCGTGTTTGACGAGTCCATCTCCTTGGGCGATGCGACCACGTTCCGGGCGGGGCAAACGTATCGTTTTCCGATTTCGTTCTCGCTTCCCGCGGACGCCGCCTACACCATTTCGTTGACCAACAACGAACTGATGTGGACCGCGGATGCTCGGATCGACATTCCCCGCTGGCCGGACTGGACCAAGTCGATGCGAATCAGGGTCGTACCGACGGGCAAGCCGATTGAACGAGCAAGCGAGAGTTCAGGCCCGACGAATGTCATCCCGCCGGAACCCGAACCCAGCGGTGGTGAGATCACGTTCGCCGAGACCGCGCGACATGTCTTTGCCGTTCGCGACGACCGATCACAGGTCGAAATGCTGGTCGAAGCGGTCACGGGGATGGCGTTCGACATCGAGGCCGAGATCGAGCGGCGTCTGCTGTATGCCGGCGACGAGGATCCCCACGTTTACAAAAATGGTTTTGCAGTGTGGGCCAAGGTCCCGGATCCGCCGCTGCCGCTGGTGCTGTACGTGCCGCACGATTTGGGTGACGAATTCGAGCAAGCCGGGCGTGGTTTGTGGCGAGGGAAGGGCTCGATTGTCGGCTGGGACAGCCTGCACGGCCGGCTTCAAATCAAATTGTAGGGTCCGCTATATGGTTCTCACCGCTGACGATCACGTCTAAACTTCGGCCTTTCGCCATCTTTCCTCGTTTGTGACACCGTCATGGCAACGCCCCGCGTTTTGGTCCTTCGTGCTCCCGGAACCAATTGTGACGAGGAAACGGCGTTCGCGTTCGAACAGGCCGGTGCCGAGGTCGAACGCGTTCACGTCAACCGGCTGATCGAAAATCCGGCGTTGAAGGATCGCTATCAAGTCCTGTGCGTGCCGGGCGGATTCAGTTACGGCGACGATATCGCGGCCGGACGGATTTTGGCGACACGACTGCGTCAGCACTTGGCCGACATGGTCGATTTGTTTGTCCACGGCAGCGGCGATCGATTGGTGCTGGGCATCTGTAACGGGATGCAAGTCTTGATGCGGCTTGGCGTGTTGACCGAAGGCGTGGGCCAGGCCGACCAAACGCCGGCCACACTGACGTGGAACAACCACGGCCGATTCGAAGATCGCTGGGTTCACTTGGTCGTCGACAAGACACCTTGCGTCTTCTTAAAAGACATCGATCAGATGTATTTGCCGATGGCACACGCCGAAGGCAAATTCGTTGCAGCCGACGAAACGGTTCTGTCGAATCTTCGCGATGCCGGTCGGCTGGCCGTTCGGTACTGCGACGGGGCAGGGCAGGGCGGGGTAGTGGATGACGTCCTGCCGTTCCCTATCAATCCCAATGGTGCCGACGCAAACGTGGCGGGCGTTTGTGACGCCAGCGGCCGAGTGTTCGGATTGATGCCGCACCCGGAACGTCACATCGACGCGACCCAGCATCCGTATTGGACGCGGCGCAAAGAACAGCCCGAACGAGGCGACGGGTTCAAAATGTTTCAAAACGCGGTCGACTGGTTCGCTTGATCGAGCAGACGATGCTGCTATTTGTCGAAATGCACGCTGCAGGCATCGTCGTCACAGCCAGACATTTTTCCCGCAATTTTGTAGCGGCGTTTGGCGACTTGCCCGTACATCCATCGCCATAGTCCGGCCGTTCCGGGGATGTGCAGAATCGGCATCGCCGGCCACAGCATTGGCAACCGACGCGACAGGTACTTCACCGCTTCGGATCCGCCGTGGCGGCGTCCTCGGGTGTCGACGACGTACATCTGTTTCATCATCGCCTCGTGCGTTAGATCGGGGTACCGCTGGGTCACGCGCGGGTCATGCAGCGAGATGAACGCCAACCGGCGCCCGCCCCAATCCAGCCGCCGCAGCGAACGAATCTGAGACTTGCAAAAGACGCAATCGCCGTCGTAAATCACGACGTCGGCGTCGGTTTGCGTGTCCGGATCGGGCAGGGAGGCAGAACGGAGCATCGAAAACTCAGAAGAAGAAAACTCAAAAGAAAACATCAAATCTGACTCGGCCGACTTCTGGGCCGCCCTCTATACTGAGTGTAGCCCGCGAAACTCGTCCCCGCACCGGATCAACCGCAATGAACCGAATTGAACAACAAGTCGCCATCGCCCGACGACGCCTCGTCCTGGCCCGGTTCGGAAAAGCGTTTTGTGTGACCACCTTCGTGGCGCTGATTGTTGCCACCATTGCCATCGCGATTCCGGCGCTGCGGTTCATGGACGTCGACTTCGGCGCATGGACCTACGGCTGGGTCGGCGGTGGAGTAGTAACGGCGCTCGTCGTTGCCGGAATTTACGCGATCGCCACCGCGCCCTCGATGCAATCGGTCGCGGCCGAAGTCGATAAGCGTTTCGGACTTCGCGAACGGGTCAGCAGTTCGATGGCGATGGATCATGCGACCAAGGAAACCGATTTCGGGTTGGCGCTGGTTGCCGACGCTGAAAAACGAGCGGATCAGTTGGCGGTGGCGGATCGGTTTCCGCTTAAGCCGAGCCGCTTGGGGTGGTTGCCGCTGGCGATCGTGCCTGTGCTGGCGATCGTGTTGATGTTGGTCGATCCGGTCAGCCGTTCGACCGCAAGCAGCACACCGACGGTGGATCCGATCGAAGCCAAACAGGTCAAGACGGTCGCTAGCCAATTGAAGAAACGGATTGAGCAACAAAAACGCAAAGCCGACGCCGAAGGATTGAAGGAGGCGAAGGAGATGTACGAAAAAATGGAGTCGCAGCTCGACAAGATCACAGCGAAAAAGAGCATCGACCGCAAGGATGCGATGATCGCGCTGAACGATTTGAAGAAGCAGCTGGAAGAACGCCGCGAACAACTCGGGTCATCTGAACAGATGCGGCGTGCGATGTCACAAATGAAAGGCATGGAATCGGGGCCGGGTGAGAAGATTGCCAAGTCGATCGAACAAGGTGACTTCGACAAGGCAGAGCAAATGGTCAAAGACTTGGCTCAAAAAATGAAGGACGGGAAGCTGACGGAAGAAGAGAAACAGCAACTGATGAAACAAGTCCAGCAGATGGCCAAGGCCATGGAGAAAACGGCCCAAGAGCACGAAAAGAAGAAGCAAGAACTGCAAGCGGAAATCGATAAGGCTCGCAAGGAAGGACGGGGCGACGACGCGGCCAAGATGCAGCAAGAGATGAACCAGATGCAGCAGAAAGATGCTCAGATGCAACAGATGAGCAAGATGGCACAAGCGATGAGCCAAGCCGCGCAAGCGATGAAAGAAGGCAAGGGCGGCCAGGCGTCGGACGCGCTGGAAAAGATGGCCGATCAATTGGGTGAGATGTCGGACGAGATGTCGGAACTCGAAGATTTGGAGTCGTCGCTTGATCAGTTGTCGGAATCGAAGAACCAAATGCGGTGCGATAAGTGTGGCGGTGGCGGATGCCAGAGTTGTCAAGGCAACGGCCAGTTCGGGATGGGCCAGAAGCCGGGCAACGGACTCGGTCGCGGCAGCGGCGAAGGTGACCGCCCCGAAGCGGACGACGACACCAACACGTATGACACCCAAGTTCGCGGCGAGGTGAAGAAAGGCAAGGCGATCATCGCCGGTTTCGCGGACGGCCCGAACCGCAAAGGCATCAGCCGCGAAGACGTGAAGTCGGCGATTCAAAGCACGCTCAGTGAGGAGAGCGATCCGACGGAGAATCAAACGTTGCCGCGAACCGAGCAAGAGCACGCGCGGCAGTACTTTGATAGCTTGCGGGAAGGCAAGTAAAAGGGGCCTTTGTGAACTGCTTTGCAGTTCACGTCCCGCGACGGCGTCGCGGGTCCACGTAGGGTTGCCGGGTTGTTGCCTGTTTACAGGCCGGCGAAGGCTTCGTTGATCAGGTCGGCTTGTTCCAACTTGTGAGCTGCCATGCTGCCGGTGCTGGGACTGGCCGATTCGACTCGGCTGACCCTTCGCAGCGGGTAAATGTCATGCAGGTCATCGCCGAAGTTCAACTTCAAGTACGGCCATGCACCCATGTTGGTCGGTTCGTCTTGGACCCAGAATACTTCGCTGCCTTTAGGGTAGCCTTCGAACGCCGCGATCAATTCTTCCGAGCTGAGTGGATACAGTTGCTCGATCCGCATGATGGCAACATCGTCGATGCCCCGCGCCTCGCGTGCTTCGAGCAGATCGAAGTAAACCTTGCCGGTACACACCAGCAGACGACGGGCGTCGGCTAACGAAACCTTTCGATCGCGAAGGATCTTCTTGAAGCTGCCGTCCGCCAAGACCTTCAACGGACTGACGCATCGCGGATGACGCAGCAGGCTCTTCGGCGTCAACACGACCAGCGGTTTTCGCCACTTGCGAATCACTTGTCGGCGCAGCAGGTGGTAGTACTGGGCCGGTGTGGTGGGTTGGCAAACTTGGATGTTGTCTTCGGCCGCCATGGCAAGAAAGCGTTCTGGCCGGGCGCTGCAGTGTTCGGGGCCTTGGCCTTCGAATCCGTGCGGCAACATCATCACCAAACCGCTGAGCCGGTTCCATTTGTCTTCCGCCGACGCGATGAACTGGTCGACGATGACTTGGGCGCAGTTCCAAAAGTCGCCGAACTGGGCTTCCCAAATCGTTAGCCCATCGGGGTTGTCTAGCGAATAGCCGTACTCGAACCCCAGCACTCCGGCTTCGCTAAGCGGGCTGTTGTAAAGTTCCAGCGGCGCCTGGTCGGGCGACAAGTGTTTCAACGGCGTGTACGTCGAACCGTCTCGCGTATCGTGCAAAACTGCATGACGCTGGCTAAACGTGCCACGCTGGCAATCTTGCCCTGTCATTCGGATCGGGTGACCGCTGGTCAGCAGGGTAGCAAACGCGAGTGCTTCGGCGCTGGACCAATCGAGCGGTAGAGCTCCTGTAGCCATCTCGCGTTTCTGCGCCATCGGACGCTTTAGCTTTTTGTTCGCTGAGAAGCCTGCCGGTAATCTCGTGACTTTGTCCAACAAGTGCGACAGCGTCTCGATCGGCATTGTCGTGTCGGTCGGTTCGGACGGTTCGTCGCCGCCGAAGTACTGAGACCAGTTCGCCGCCAGCGTTTGAGTATCGGGAACGAAAGTTTCGTTCTTGGTGGCTTCGAATTCCGATTCCAGTTTCTCGGTACGTTCTTTTTGAATCTCTTCGGCTTCGGCCGATGTGATTTTTCCCAGCTTGAGCAGTTGCCCTAGGTACTGTTCTCGAACCGTTGCCCGCGCGTCGATCTCGGCATACATCCGTGGTTGGGTGAAGCGGGGTTCGTCACCTTCGTTGTGTCCCCAGCGACGGAACGCGTACAAGTCGATGACGACGTCGCGGTGGAATTCTTTGCGGAAATCCATCGCCAACGAGACGACTTGCGCAACGGCTTCGGGGTCTTCGCCGTTGACGTGGAAGATCGGGATCTGCAGCATCTTTGCGATATCGGTCGCGTAGGTCGTGCTGCGTCCGTCACACGGTTCGGTCGTGAATCCGACTTGGTTGTTGATAACGACGTGCAGCGTTCCGTTGGTGCGATATCCGGGCAGTTCGCTTAGGTTCAACGTTTCTTGCACCACGCCTTCGCCGGCAAACGCGGCGTCACCGTGGATCAAAATGGTCATCACTTCTTTGCGGTCGACGTCGCCGCTGCGGTCCTGCTTGCAACGCGTTCGTCCTTGCGCGACCGTGTTGACGAATTCCAGGTGGCTGGGGTTGAAGCACAACGAAATGTGGATGTTGTCGCCCGAGGCGGTTTTCCAATCGCTGCTGTAACCGAGGTGATAGCGAACGTCGCCGCCGCCGCGGTTCATTTCGGGCGTCGGATCGTCGAACGACCAAAAAATGTTGGTCGCTCGTTTCTTCAGGATGTTCGCCATCACGTTCAAGCGGCCGCGGTGGGCCATGCCCATGACGACTTCTTTCACGTTGTGCTGGCCCGCCTTTTCGAGCGCCAGGTCCAATAACGGAATCAGACTCTCGGCACCTTCGAGCGAGAACGTTTTCGCCCCGACGAATTTCCGGCGAACGAATTCTTCAAAGATCGCCGCGTCGGCCAGACGCACATAGATGCGGCGTTGTACTTCGTGCGACAGTTCCAACCGGTTTTCGGTCGTTTCCATCCGCCGCTGCAACCAATCGCGGATATTGCGACGGTTGATGTGCATGAACTGGGCACCGATCGAACGACAATACGTATTTTGAAGTCGTTTCAGGATCGATTTGATGGTTCCGCCAGCATTTTCGATGGCCATCGAATCGAACGGTAGATTCAGATCTTCGTCCGACAGCCCGTAAACTTCGGGACTGAGGTTTGGCCGATCGGGGCGTTCGAAGCCCAGCGGATCCAGATCGGCGGTCAAGTGACCGCGGACGCGGTATTCGCGAACCAGATTGTTGACACGATCCTGGATGCGAGACAGCCAGATGGCTTCCTCGGCATTTCGCATCGCTGATGGCGGCAGTGCGTCGGCGGATGAGCCCGCCTTGCCGTTGGCACCGCTTGTTGGGGCCGCGGCTACTGAGCCGTCCTTTGACGAGGCCGGTTTCGACGACGTGCCGCCAACGACCAGGAACTGTTCAAAGTACTGACGCCAAGTTTCGGATACGCTCGAGGGATCGTGAACGTACTTGACGTACAAATCATCGATGTAATCCAAGCTGAAGCTATTCATGGCAACGGCACGTGGCCGGTCGAATGCGGTCGGCGGCTATCGCCACGGCGGTTCCGTTGAACAAACGGTGACGTCTGGCGCGATCAGTCGCAATGTAGAGAACTCGTGAACCGTAGAGTACCAACAGACCCCGCTTCCTGACCAGTCGATCAAGGTCGGGAAAGTCTGTTTTTCGTCGGCAATGTTCCATATTGTTGGGCCGGTTGTAAACTTTCCTTAGCCGATCATCTTATGGCGACAGATTCTCTTGGGCGAACGCCCGATACCCGTTCTCGGTATACCCTTTCTCGATGTTTTTGAATCCATGGCAGTTTTGATCCAAGTTCGTGACGCTCACAAACGATACGGCGACCAAGTTTTGTTGGACGGTGCCGAGCTTGCTTTGACGGATGACGTGAAAGTCGGGTTCATTGGCCGAAACGGCGCCGGAAAGTCCACGCTGCTAAGGGCATTGCTGGGCAACGAAGAGCTCGAAAAGGGCGAGGTCATCCATCATCCGACGCTGCGGATCGGTTACCTGCGACAACATGACCCATTCAATCCGGGTGAGTCTGCCCTCGATTTCTTGATGCGTGACAGCGGCGAGCCCGATTGGCGCTGCGGTGAAGTCGCCGGCCAATTCGAATTGAAAGGTGCTTATCTGGAAGGCCCGGTCAAAGAGCTTTCCGGCGGTTGGCAGACCCGAGTCAAATTGGCGGCGCTGCTGTTGCACGATCCCAACCTGTTGATGTTGGACGAACCGACCAACTTCTTGGATTTGCGGACACAGATTCTGTTGGAGCACTTTTTGCGTGACTTCAACAAAGCCGCTTTGATCGTCAGCCACGATCGGGCATTCTTGAAAGCGACGTGCAGCCAAACGCTCGAGCTGTCACGCGGCAAGTTGACGATGTACCCGGGCAAAATCGACGGATTCCTTGAATACCGCGAGGAGCGTCGCGAGCACGACCGACGCGTCAATTCGACCGTGGCCGCCAAGCAAAAGCAACTGCAACGGTTCATCGAAAAGAACCGCGCCAGCGCGGCAACGGCTAGCCAGGCGCGCAGCAAGGCCAAACAGCTTGAGAAGCTGCAGACGACGGAGATCGAAGTGGACGAGCCCACTGTCTACATCCGTCCGCCACGTGTCGAGCCGCGCAGCGGCACGGTGCTGCGTTGCGAAAGCCTTGCCATCGGATATCCCGCCAGCAAGGAAGGCGACGCGGTCACGATCGCAGACAATATCAACTTCGAACTCGAACACGGCCAGCGGGTCGCGATCGTGGGCGACAACGGCCAGGGCAAAACAACGCTACTGCGGACGGTCGTTCACTCGCTTGATCCCGTCGACGGGGTGATGAAGTGGGGCTACGGCGTCGAGATCGGAACGTATGCCCAGCACGTTTACACGTCGCTGGATGAACGACAAACGGTGATCGAGAACCTGGAATACAACAGCATGGCCGGAACGACTCGGCAAGAGTTGTTGGCGATGGCCGGCGCGCTGTTGTTCCGTGACGAACACATCAACAAGAAAGTCAAAGTGTTGTCGGGGGGCGAACGGGCCCGTCTTTGCATGGCCGGACTGTTGCTGGGGACGGCCAACGTCTTGGTCTTGGACGAACCGGGGAACCACCTGGACGTTGAAACGGTCGAAGCTCTCGCCGAGGCGATGGACCTTTACAAAGGCACGGTCATCTTCACCAGCCACGACCGGCACTTTGTTCGCCGTGTGGCAACGCGAGTCATCGAAGTTCGTGACGGAACCGCGAAAACCTACTTCGGCGACTACGACAGCTACTTGTTGTCCGTCGAGGAAGAAATCGACGAGGGCGAGCGGCAGCGAGGCAAGGTCACCACCGCCGCCGCAGCTACACCAGCGAAGGCAAAGGGCGAGGTTCACCGCGAACGGGGCAAGGACGGCCGCAAGGCGGAAAAAGAACTGAAAAACCTCGAGAAAAAGATCGCCAAACTGGACGACGAGAAGAAAGAACTGTCGGCCAAAATGCTGACCGAAACCAACCCCGATAAAGCGATGAAGCAGCACGAGGAAATCGAAAAGCTGAACGCCGAACTGGCCGAGTGCGAAGAAAAGTGGCTGGAGCTGAGCGACTTTTCGTAGGCGACTTTTCGTAAATGTTACTCAGTCCGCCGGCCAAGTTCGACGCTTGGTCCGGATCTGACGACGGTAACGGTTGAGTCGATGAATTCATTTTGACCATGCCGCGTCCTCCGATCTGCTCGATACTTTGAGCGTACTTCCATGACTCAAGGATGAGCGTGAACGATGCGTCTAAGATCTGCTGTTTCTACAGCATGCCTATTGTTTTTTGGTATCTCTGCCACCGCCGACCACCCCAATCGCAAAAGTTTGGCGGACAAGCACGCGCCCGTCGGCATTGTCGGTGACCACTTGCATAGCAAGGGTGAGTGGATGGTCGAGTACAGGTACATGGTGATGTCCATGGAGGATAATCGCATCGGCGAGAACTCCATCAGCGACCAAGCCGCCCTTGGGCCCGTGGGGCCGCCGCCGGGTATTGTGGTCAACGGCATCCAGACCAACGCGGGTGCCACGCCGACGCAAATGACCATGGAAATGCACATGGCTCATGTTATGTACGGCCTGACCGATGACGTGACGCTGTACACGATGGCGATGCTGCCAAGCTTGACGATGGACCATATCCGCGGCGACGGAAACCCGGCCGGACGGGGCGGCGATTTCACGACGCACAATAGCGGCTTTGGCGACACTTCAATGGGTGCATTGCTGCGTCTGTACAGCACCGAAACTCAAGACTTTATCTTCAACCTTGGTTGTTCGATCCCGACCGGTGACATCTATCGCGAATCGACCGCGCCGACCGATGGATTGGTGTCTCAACCGCTGCCGTACCCGATGCGACTGGGCAGCGGAACGTTCAACGCAAGACCCGGCATGACCTGGAAATACTATCGCGATTGGTGGAGCGGTGGGATGCAATTCCAGACCGACTTGCCGATCGGTCGCAACTATCGTGGGTACAGCGTCAGCGATGAATTCCGGTTCAATTCGTGGACCAGCGTGCTGCTGACCGAAAACTGGTCGGTCTCCCTTCGTGGCGAGCACTTGTGGCGAACGGCATACTCGGGCGCTGATGCGGCGACGCCCGATCTGCTGATCTCGACGAACGTCGAAAGTTTCCGCGGTGGCTATTGGTACAACCTCGGTCTGGGAACGCAGGTCATGGCGGCGGGGCACTATTTCAATGTCGAATTCGTGCCCACCATCGCCCAAGACTTGGACGGTATTCAGCTAGAAACCGACTATTCCGTGATCGCGAGTTGGTCGAAAGCCTGGTAACGAGTGCTTGGCGAAAGGACGGCAAAAGCTGCTGCTGAGAAAAGCGAGTTGGCAGAACGTGGTTTAGCAGACACAATCAACGGTCTTGCCGACCTGAAACCAGCCAAAAGCATTCTGTTCCATGCCTAATTTTCCGCATCCGCCGCTTCGCATCGGTGACCTCGTCGTCGACCCGCCGATTCTGCAGGCGCCGATGGCCGGGTTCACCAACGCCGCTTTTCGCCACATCGTCCGCCAATTCGGCGGTGCCGGGTTGTTGGCGACCGAGATGGTGAATGCCCGTGGTTTTGTCTGGCTGGACGAAAATGATGCCGAGCATCCTGATCGCCTGTGGGGCGTTGCCGACGAACCGCGTCCCTTGGCCGTCCAGATCTGGGACAACGACCCCGAGACGATGGCCAAAGTCGGGCGTCGTTTGGTCGAGGAATATCAAGTCAGTGTCGTCGACATCAATTTTGGTTGCCCGGTTCGCCAAGTGACCGAAAAGGCGCACAGCGGCAGCTACTTACTGCGCGAGCCCAATCGAATGTCGGCCATCATCAGCCAATTGGTCAAAGCCTGTGCCCCGACGCCGGTGACGGCCAAGATTCGATTGGGATGCAGTCGCACGAACATCAACTGCAACGAAATTGCGATGGTGGTCGAGGAAGCCGGCGCCGCAGCCTTGACGGTTCACGGTCGCACCGCGGCCGACATGTTCACCGGCGTGGCGGATTGGGATCGCATTAGCGAAATCAAGTCACACCTGCGCAACATCCCGTTGATCGGAAATGGTGACTTGGATTCGGCTGAAAAGGTGGTCGCGGCATTCAAAAACTACAACGTCGACGGCGTGATGATCGCACGCGCGTGTCTGGGGCGACCGTGGCTGTTTGCCCAGGCAGCTGCGGCACTTCGAGGCGAACCGATTCCGCCGGAACCGACCATCGACCAGCAGCGCGACGTGATGCTGGACCACTATCAATTGGTGGTTGACCGATTTGGCGAAGAAAAGGGCACGGTGCTGATGCGTAAATATGCGTGCTGTTATGCCCAGGGCAAGCGTGGCGCCCGATTCTTTCGAACGCACGTTGCCAAGGTCTCATCCGCCGAAGAATTCTTCGGCGTCGTTCGCGAATACTTCCCAACCGCTGAAGCGGTGGTCTAGGACGATCGCTTAAGTGAGTCGCGGATTTCACGCAACAGCAAGACGTCTTCCGTCGGTTCTTTGACCTCTTCCGCTTTCTCTTTCTCATAGCGTGCTTTGACGCTGTTCATGACTTTGACGGCCATGAAGATCGCGGCGGCGACCAGCAGGAAGTCGACAATCGTTTGGATGAACGGTCCATAATTCAGGATCGGGTAATCTTGCATTGCCATGATTGGCGATCCATCAGCCGCTTTTTCGACGGTCCCATCGGGCAGCAGTTTCGGCGATTCGGTTTTGACCGTGTACGCCATTTCGCTGAAGTTGACGCCGTACTTGGCGGTCAACAAATTCAGCGGCGGCATCACGATGTTGGAAACAAACGAAGAAACGATCTTGCCGAACGCGGCACCGATCACCACACCAACGGCCAAGTCGACGACGCTACCTCGCATCGCGAACTCACGAAACTCTTTCAACATACCCATCGCAACAAATCCTTCTAGACCGAGATTTAAGTGACGTTCCGGTCAAAACAATTGACGGACATAACCGAGAAATTTTCGCATATCCGTGGGTAAGGCACCAGTCCCGATGATAACCGGGCCATCTTGTGGGCTAGACGGGTGCGCCCCGTGGCTGCCGCGAACCAGCGTCGCGTCAAGCGGAATGACATCCATCTTGTAGCGGAAGCCTAGTTTCTTTTGAGCCACGCGAGCGACCGCGCGGACCTTGCTGGTCGCGAACAATTCGCAGGGGTCATAGCCCGGTTTGCGATGGATGTCGACGGTGCGGGAAAAATCGGGCGCCGCATCATCGTCGAGCCAGTAATAGTACGTGAACCAAGCATCTGCATCGGCAATTGCGATCAGCTCGCCGCTGCGAGGATGGTCGAGTTCGATTGCCTCCGGTGCAACAACTTGCGCAATCCCGGGCGTTGCCAATAATCGATCTCGCACGTCAGCGATCATGTCCCGATTGCGAACGTAGACGTGTGCCAACTGGTGATCGGCGATCGCAAACGCATCGGATTCACCAGGAATCATCATCTCGCCGAACGGTCCGCTGCGAATGCCCAACCAGTCGGCACGGCGAAGCACTCGGTTGATATCGACCGGGCGGCTAACTGGGACGAGACCGTATTCCGATACGACAATCACGGTCGCGCCGATATCATTGGCCGCGTCGATGATACGGCCCGCCGCGGCGTCGACTTCGGCAACGCGCGCCGGATCGTGATCGGTCAGGCGTTGGAAGTCGTAGTCCAGGTGCGGCAGGTAGGCCATCGTCAATTCGGGGCGTTTTTCACGCATCACAATCGCCGTCGCGTCGGCGATCCAGTCGCTGCTGGGCAGCCCCGCATTGGGGCCCCAGAACGAGAAAAACGGAAACGGCCCCAACTTCTTCGTTAGGTCGCATCCGGTGTGATCCAAGATGTCGAACGCCTTCGATCCGTCACATCCATAGTGCGGTTTCGGCGTGGCTGAGTACTTCACCCCCGACGACTGGTTGAACCACCAAAACATCTTCGCCGTTTCGATGCCGTCGTAAAACTTGGGGCCCTGGACCAACGAATTGGATTGCTGCCAGAACCGAATTTCTTGCGTGTCGCGGTAATACCAGCCGTTGCCAACGATCCCGTGATCACGTGGCGGAAGCCCTGTCAGCATCGTGGCTTGTGACGTGCAAGTCACCGCCGGCAACGGGCTTCGCCAAGCCTGGGCGTTGCCGACCGATCGGATGCGCGGCGCGTGTTCCAGTAATCGCGGCGTTAAGCCAACGACATTGATGATGCAAGCACGGCTCATGACTTGAACGAATCAGCCCGGGCAACTTCGCCGCGTTTGTACTTCGCCCAATACGAATCGAGTTGCCGCTTGACGACGCCGCTGAGCATGAATACGCCCAGCAGATTCGGAAAACTCATTCCCAAAATCATCAAGTCGCTGAAGTCGAGGATATTGCCTCGCGTCACGATCGAACCGAGTACCGTAAACGTTAGGAACAAGATCTTGTAGAAGATCGAGAAACGCTCGCCGAACAATTCGACCCAGCATCGTTCGCCGTAGTACGACCAGCTGATGCAAGTCGAGTAGGCGAACAGCACGACGGCGAAGTAAAGCAGATAACGAAACCAGTAGTGGCCGCCGTTGGCGAAGGCGTAAAGTGTGATCTTCGCGCCCTGGTCGGCTTGGATGGCGCCGGCCAGTTCGGGTGCGTTGTACGCGCCCGTTACCACAACCACCAAGGCCGTGATTGTGCAAACGACGACGGTGTCGATGAACGGTTCCAGCAAAGCAACGATGCCTTCGCTGACGGGTTCGTCGGTCTTGGCGGCCGAGTGTGCGATCGCGGCAGATCCCACGCCGGCTTCGTTGCTGAATACGGCGCGTTTGATTCCGATGACCAGCACGCCTAAAAAGCCGCCGTAAGCCGCTTTGGGTGTAAACGCTTCGGTCACGATGGTGACGATCGCATCGGGGACAGCCGCATAGTTGCGGGCCAGAATGTACAGCGCGGCGATCACGTAAGCGAAGCACATGAACGGAACGATTTTGCCCGCCACCGCACCGATGCTCTTGATGCCGCCCATGATGACGACGCCAACGGCGACCGCCATGATCAATCCGTAGATGACGGGATAGGTTTGCAGGATCGGAACGTCGCCGCGAATCGCTTCGAGCGATTGGCCGATTTGGAACGCGTTGCCGCCTCCGAAGCTGGCGCCGATGCAAAGCACCATGAATACCACGGCAAGTACGCTGCCCAGTCGTCCGTAGCCGATGTCGGCGAGTCCCGTTCGCAGGTACCGCATCGGTCCACCCAGGACGTGGCCGTCGGCGTCGGTGACTCGGTAGAGTTGGCCGAGCGTGCATTCGGCGAATTTCGACGTCATGCCCAGCAGTCCGATCATGATGATCCAGAGCGTCGCGCCGGGGCCTCCCGTCGCAATCGCGATCGCAACGCCAGCAATGTTGCCAAGTCCGACCGTCGCGGACAGGGCAGCGGCGAGTGCCTGGAAGTGAGAAACCTCGCCCGGTTCACCCGGTGTGTCGTAAACGCCGCGAGTCAGGTCGATGGCGTGCCGGAAAGCCCTCAGGTTGATAAATCCCATCCTTAGCGTCAGGAAAATGGCGCCAAAAAACAGCCAAACCACCACGAACGGGATTTTGGTTCCGAGCCACTGCTGGGTGCCGAAGTCATAGAAAATAACGGCGGCGGCCGTGCCAACGACGTACTTGCCGAACGCTTGGTCGATCCGCTGGGACAAGGTGTCCGGGGACGTGTCGGGCGATTCATTGACCGAAGCATCCGTCGATTTCGGCGTTTCGACTTCCGGTGTATCTTGCGGTTGCGCGATCAATTCCGATTCGGCGACCGGTTGGTCAGGCGGGGTCGGCAGGTCGCTTTGGGCAAACGTCGTCGTCAAGGATAAGAGCCCGATCAGGGCAAACAGCAGCAGCAATCTTGCGTTCGGCATTTTTTCGGCTTGCGAGAGAGCAGGTCGTTGGTGAAATTCTCCCCCCCAAGCTAAAGCCTAGCGTTGTCGGTGGCGACACCAACGCCGGTGCGGATGGCACTCGCAGCAGGAAATTTCTGAAAAAAACAGTTTTCGATTCGCCACGTGGTCTCGATGTCGTTCATCAAGTGGGCGAAGAATGCGGTGGTGGCTCGAGTTGCCCCGCACCGTCGCGAGAGAAGCGACCCAGAAAAGAAGTGGTTAGGGGCGGGCTCGAACCGCCGACACCGGCCTTTTCAGGGCCGTGCTCTACCAACTGAGCTACCTAACCATTGCGTCGATTCGGTTTAGCGGATAATTCCGGAGGAACCGTACCAACAAGGGCGTCGGACATTCCGACGGTTGGGGATCGTAGGGTATGATGCTGGGCGTCGTCAATCGGTTTACCGAAGAACGATCTTCGGCAAGGTGGACCTCGGTTCACCGCCTCATTTTTGTGCCTATATTCCGTTCATCAATCGTAAACGCCAATCTCTGCCAGCGTGAGTCGGCATCGGGCAAAATTGCGAACTTTTTTCACGAAAACAAGATGATTTCGATGTCTGCAACTGCAAAAACCGAGAAGCGAATCGCGAATCGAAGTTGGCAGCAGGTCCTTGCAGCGACGCTCTGCGTGAGCCTTTGCTTGGGACTGGCGTCGGACGCAATTGCATACACGCCGGAAGATCCGGTGGTCCAGCAAATGATTAACAAGGGCGTCAAGTTTCTGGAGGGCCTCGATACGAAAGGGATGTCTCACGCCGGTTCACCGATGCTGATGGGTTACACGCATCACAAATGTCGGCACGATCCAGATGCGGCGATCGTAAAGCAGGGTATCGCCGCCGCGAAAAGGTACGTAGGAAAAGCTCAGGAATCTGGCCGGCTCGACCATACGGGCATGTACGACTTGGCGGTTTGCGTTTTGTTGTTCGCCGAGGTTGACCCCGTCGGTTATCGCGATGAATTGGTGCTGGCCCAGAAGTTGTTGCTTGACAGCCAGATGCCCGGCGGTGGCTTTGGTTACCCAGGGGACAAAATGGGTGACGTCTCGCAGGTGCAGTATGTCAGTTTGGCGATGTGGACTCTCGACCGAAATGGCATTCCGTTGAACTACGAGAAGGTGGTTTCCTGCTTGCAGTGGATCTTGCGGGTCCAAGATACCCAAGGAGCGTGGCCGTACCATGGCGTCGATCCCGGTCCCGGAAAACCAAACATTGCTCAGACTAACCGAGTTGGTATTTCGATGGGCTTAGCCGGCGGTAGTAGCACGCTCATTCTCGGGGATGCACTTCGGCTTTGGGGCGACACAACGTCGGACGAAAATGACCCAGGGATTGCCGGGCTTCCAAAGGCGATCAAACTTTTCGTCGAAGACAGCAACCAAAACCGTCGCAAGACAGCAAAAATATCCAAAGAGCCTATTTTTAGCTCCATCGGATATCTTGAATCCTGGCGCGCTAAAAACCCCTACAAGCGAAGCGGCCTGGATTGGTATTACTACATTCTCTACACGCTGGAACGCTACGAAAGCTTCGTTGAAATTGCTCGTGGACTTCCCAAAGACTCCAGCCCCGACTGGTACAACCGTTATGTCGACGAGCTAAAAGGGTTTCAAGACGCCGATGGCGGCTGGAAGGATCGGTCCCATACGCAAGCGCCCGAGAGCACCTGCTTCGCCTTGCTTTTTCTGATTCGCAGTACCCAGAAGACGATTTTTTCGCTCAGCGCCGGATCGCTCGAAGGCGGATACGGCTTGCCCAAGGACACGACCAATATTCGTGTCGATGGAACCCAGATCAAAGGCAAGGCGATTGCGACTCAGGTGACGGACCTATTGAAGATTCTGGAATCCGACGGGGCCGGTGACACCGAAGGTAAGTCATTGCCGGATGATTTAGAGCTTGATCCGACGCCGGCCGGTCGGCGGGCCCAGATTGACCGACTCGAGCGTCTGTTACGAGGCAGTCGGTCGTGGCAGGCTCGTCGTGTGGCGGCAAAGCTGCTGGGTAAGAGCGACGAACTGCGCGTTGCGCCCTCGCTGATCTTTGCGCTCAGTGATAACGACAAGCCGACTCGCCGATTTGCTCGTGACGGATTGCGTTTCATCAGTCGGAAGTTCGAGGGTTTCGGTATGCCCGATGATCCGTCGGAGGCCGAGATCGACAAGGCCCAGCGCGAATGGCGCGACTGGTATCGATCCACTGACCCAACTTACGTGTTTTTGGATTACGATCTGTAATTCCAGCTTCCACTTTTCGTTCACCTTGTCCCGTCTTTTCATTTTTAGGTTGCTGTCATGGCTTCGGTGGAGAATCCCGATCGTAGCGTCGACGAACAAATCGATCGTTCCGCAGTGGACGGCGGCACATCCGCCGAAACGC
Source organism: Rubripirellula tenax (assembly GCF_007860125.1). NCBI lineage: Bacteria > Pseudomonadati > Planctomycetota > Planctomycetia > Pirellulales > Pirellulaceae > Rubripirellula > Rubripirellula tenax. The sequence goes on along the minus strand of NZ_SJPW01000005.1, from coordinate 624,374 downwards.
GTGGACATCACGATTCTCGCGAGGCCGAGCGAGAGAAGTTTCGGATCAGTCGATTCGATGTCGTGACGTCGTTTTTCATGGCATTGATGCTGTTTATCGGCGTGTTCGTGTTCATGCTTTTTGTGATTTGGTTGACCAGTCGCTGGACGTTCGCGCCCCTCGCAATCGCACCGATCATCGAGAACCCGGCAGGCCGCGGCGATAACGCCGAAGGTTTCGAGCGAGACTTCGAGCCGCCGGGGGCCGAAGAAGTCGAGGAGCTGTTGGAGCCAACACTTCAGGACACGATCGAGGCGGTCACTGATGCTGTCAGCAGCGTTGCCGCAGCGCTGACGACCAACGACACCGCTGCGACGGCGACAACGTCCGGCACCGGTGCAGGTGACAGTCGCCCGCCCGGGCCCGAGGGCGAAGGCGAAGACATCATTCCACGTTTTGAACGATGGCAATTGAACTTCACCGCACGTGACTTACCCTCTTACGCAAAGCAATTAGACTTCTACCAAATCGAACTTGGCGCGATTGGCGGGACGATCCAAGGTGTGGACGCTGTTAACAATTTGGCCAGCAAGCCGAAGGCGCGTCTGATCGTGGACACCGAGTCGGAAAAGCGTCTCTACTTTATGTTCAAAACGCCCAGCCCATTGATGCAGTTTGACTTGTCGCTGCTCAATTCGGCAGGCGTGAAAACGTCGGGGCGGACACCGCTGAAGTTCATTCCGTCCGAGCTTGAGAATAAGCTGGCGTTCGTCGAGTTGGAGTATTCCAAATCGAAGGGACACCCGTCGGTGACTGAGATTGCAAAGACCGTTTTCGAAAGTAAATCTGTGGGTGGTGGCTACGAATTCGAAGTCACCAGCCAACGTTACCGTAAGCCTAAAAAGTAGATCCGTTTCGCCAGTTTGCGATTCGATTCGTCCAATTTACTGATCCATCCGAAGGACCTGACCGCTGATGCTACTCGCTGAACTCTCTCTATTCGAGATCATCTCAAACGCGACCTACTTCGCACTTGCTGCGGCAGCGCTTTGGGGGTTGTACTGCATCGTTGTTGTTTGGACCCGTGTGGGGCAAAAACGATTCAAGTCCGAAGAAGAGCAAGACGTCTTCATGGACGACATCGAGCGGATGTTGACCTCCGGCGATCTGGATGGTGTCATTGAATATTGCGACGGAGACACTCGCGCCATTCCTCAGATCGCGGAAATGGCATGCAGCCATCGCGAACTCGGATACAAGAAGGCTCGCCAATACGTGATGGACCGATTCCAACGCGATGTGATGAGCGACCTGGAGTACCGTTTGTCATGGGTTAGCACCATGATCAAGAGTGCACCCATGATCGGATTGTTTGGGACCGTGTTCGGGATGATGGGCGCTTTCCAAACGCTGGCGACCGCGGAATCGGTCGAGCCGTCTTTGTTGGCCAGCGACATCAACATCGCACTGCGTACGACCGCGTGCGGTTTGGCGATCGCGATTCCGTTGATGATTTTGGTGGCCAGTGTCAACATTCGCATCGCCAAGATGGAAGACCTTGTCGGCGCCGGTTTGGCTCGCTTCATGGCCGCGTTTCGCGAAGGCTTGGACAAGGCGCCCGCACCGCGTGCTTCTGCCGGTCAAACAAATGAACCCGTTGCCGTTCAGTCACCGATGCGATGATCGGTATCGTCATCGAACCGAATCCCGAAACGCGATGAACCCTACGACGCGATGAGCACTGAACGCGATGAGTACTGAACCCGACGATTTGATCGACGACGCGGACGACGATTTTGCGTTGCCGCGCCGCAAGCGAGACGATGACGAGATGGACATCACGCCGATGATCGACATCACGTTCTTGTTGCTAATCTTTTTCGTGGTCTGTTCGACGATGGATCCGACCAAAATCGGCACCATTCCCGAAGCCGAGAACGGTTTGGCGATCGCGGCAAAAAATTCCGCAGTCATCTTCATCAACCCGGGCGCCGGTGATGACGTGATCTTGTCCAAAATGGACGGCACGGAATTGAGCCGTGACGAAGACGCACAGGCTTCCGAGATCATCGAGTACATCACGGGCGAACTCGAACGATCGCTGGGTGCGAGTAAGCAGCAAGTCATGTTGTTTGGCGATTCAAACGTCAAGGTCGGTCAAGTGACCCGGATTCAAAAAATCATCGGTGACGCGTTCGAGGACATCAACTCGACCTACATCGCCGTCAAAGAGAACTAACCGATTGCTGCGGCCATCGCTGTTTCCTAATTCCTCCTGCTGACTCCTGCACCCTTTTCACTCCATGCCAATCGAAGTCGTATGTTCGCAGTGCAACGCCAGCCATCATGTCAATGATCGGATGGCCGGGCGACGTGTGCGCTGTCCGAGTTGCGACACGGTGGTGCATGTGCCGGAACCCGAAATCGTGCTTGGCCAACCCGATGCCGATCAAGACGATTTGAGCCACGTTGATGATGCCTTGGATACAGGGATCACGGTCGATGCGGACGACGCACCGATGGTCGGCGCCGATTCGGCGGCGATTGTGTCCGAGCCGTTCGTTTCGGTGGCTTCCAAGGAAGCGGCGGCGCGGTCAGAAAATTTGGCGATGATCCCTTCTATTTCGGGACTCGAGGACGACGAAGAAGATCAAGTTCTCCAACGCAATAAGCGTCCCGAAGAAGAGATGGACATGACACCGATGGTGGACGTGACCTTCTTGCTATTGATCTTCTTCATGGTGACGGCGGCATTCAGTCTGCAAAAATCGATCGAGATGCCTCGTCAGCAAACCGACGCGCCGAGTACCAATTCGGAACCCGAAGAAACCGAGGACTTGGACATGGTCGAGGTTCAGGTCGACGAGTACGGATCGTTCCTGGTGATGGCGCCCGAATGGGAACGCGAAACACCGGGGAAACAAAACTTGGTCTCGACGCTCAAAGAAGCTGCTGGCAACAACAACGATGGCATGCGATTGGTGATCAAGGTTCACGAGATGGCCAAGCTGCGTGCGCTGGTCGACGCGATGGACGCGGGCACGATCGCCGGGTATGCCGAATTGGAAGTCACTCAGGTCGAAGAGTTCGACTGACGGTTCCGACGGCCTACGTTCGGATGCTACTTAATACCTAACGCTTAATTTCTAACACCTACGCAATCCATGCTTGCTAAAGATTTGATCGACCGACTCGAACGCCTCGGGTTACTCGACCAAGAGATCATCGAGGCCCTCCGCGAACAACTGGAACAGGGAGGCACGCGTGTGACGCCCGAAGCAGTTGCGAAATTGCTGGTCGATAATGGACAGTTGACCCATTTTCAGGCGTCCAAACTGATCGGCGAACTGCGCAGCGGGCAATACGAATCGGACGAAGTTGCCGAAGTGGATTTGACCGCAGTGGATGAATTGGGCGTCGTCGGTGAGGAGTTCGGGGAAGTCGTTGAAGTAGCCGATGGCGGTTATTTCGATGCTGAACCGGTGGCGGTCGAAGCGGTTGCTGTTGAAGCCGTTCCGGTGGGCGGCGGTAGTGGCCGATTGCAAACGAATGGTTCCGCGGATGTCGAACCGACCGCCGACCGCCCACGCTCGAGCCGGCGAAAACCCGACCCTCAGAAGTCGGTCTGGGATTCGTTTAAAATCTATGGATACTTGGGCATCATCGCGCTGCTGTTGTTGATGGGGGCCGGCATCACGTTTGTTCTCAGTCGCGAGAACGCTGATGAGTTTATCGGAAACGCAAACAAGCTCTACGATCAGCAGAACTATCAGGGTGCCCAGGATGCTTACCTGGGGTTCTTGGACTCCTTTGGCGACGAACATCAATACTCGTCGCTATCGCGAACCCGCGTCACGATGACTGAACTCTATAAAGCGGCTCAATTTAAACAGGAGCCGTGGCAGGCGGTGGATCTGGCAAAAGAAAAGTTGCCTATCATTGCCGAAGAAGAAGGCATGAACGAAGAACGCGGCAACCTCGCGTCTCTTTTGGTCGACATCGCCGCCAACATGGCCAGTTCGGCTGGCAAGGCCAAAGAGACGAGCGAGAAAGAGAGCTTGTTGGCGAAGTTGGACGAGCATCGCGAGTTGATGGAAAACCCGCTTTACATGCCGACGTCGATGCGTGCCACCTTGGCCGGCCAAATCAAGACGGTCGAAGAAGCACGCGAGCGAGTAAAGCGAGATATCAGTCGCAATAGACGACTCGATGCAGCGGAGACTTTGATGAAGGACTCGCTGGCGAAGAAGGAAACGAAAGCGGCCTATGACACGCGGGTCGAGTTGTTGCGAGATTTCCCAGAGCTCCAAGACGATGAGCGGTTGGTAACATTGATTCGATCGGCCAGTGATATCCAACAGACACTGGTTGCTCCGTCGTCGAAGCTTCCCGAAACCGTGACGCAGGCTCCCGACGGAGACCTGATCAATTCGGTGGTGCTGACATCGTTGGCTGGTCGTGCGGCGCCGGATCTGCGAGGCGAAACGTTGTACCTGCGTGCCGGCGGATCGGTGTTGGCGTTCGATGGCGAGAAAGGAAGCCTTCGCTGGCGAAAGTTCGTCGGATACGCCAAAGACTTGCCCCCGGTGCGAATCGAAAGTGGTAGTGGTGTTCTGCTCAGTGATTCGTCGCTGTTGGAAGTGTTTCGTTGCGACGCAGAGAATGGTCGAGTTTCATGGCGTGCGCAGATCGACGAAACCTTTCGCCAGCCGATCTCTGTCAAAGATGATGTCTACGTTGTTACCGACTCCGGCCGACTGATTTCCTTGGATGCCGATTCGGGCGATGCGAAATGGGTCAGCCAGATTCCACAAGGACTTGAAACAGCCCCCGGTATCGATGTGCGTGCCAACCGCGGATACCTTCCGGGCAACCACAGCAATCTTTACGTGATGAACACGCGTGATGGCGCTTGCCTGGAAAGTTTTTACATCGGTCACCGCGACGGAACCATCGCGGTCCCGCCGGTCCCGTTGCTGGGGCACGTGTTCGTGATCGAAAACGCCGGTTCGGAATACGCGATCGTGCACGTTTTACGAGTGGACGAATCAGGGCAGAATCTGCGAGTCGCTCAGCCTCCGTTCCGATTGACCGGCAACGTGCGTGTGACGCCGATCATTCAAGGCCGTCGTTTGATCGTGTTGACAGACCGCGGTGAAGTCACGGTTTTGGATATTGAGCCCACCGCAGAACGCGAACAAGTTACGATCGCGGCGACGTTGCCAGCGTTTTATGACGAACCGACTGCGACGCAAATGGCGGTCGGCCGAACGGCAATGTGGATTACCGGAACACGTGTCGGACGGTATGAACTGCAAATCAACACAGGCCGAGTCGTTCGCGATTGGAGTCTTCACGAGTTGGACACGTTCATCGGCGAACCGTTTTCCAGCGACGATACGTTGGTCCACTCGCGTGTGCTGCGTGGTACGTCGGCAATCCGCGTCACCGCAGCGAATCCGAAAACGGGGGAAGAAATTTGGCGGACGGATGTCGGTGTGCCGGTTGCGATGATCAAGCCCATCCCAGACGGAAATGGTTTTCACGTCGTGACCAGCCAAGCGGCTTTGTTCTCGCTCGATCGTGAAACGTTGGCGAGCGGGTCAACGCAAGGACCGATCGAAAATCCAGGTAAGAATGCAATCGGAATTCGGTTCGAGGATCCGATGCCGATCGACAAGAATCGAATCGCGTTGGTCAACCAAGTCGGTGGCCAGTCGATTCTGGTTTACGACCCCAGTCGCGAAACCGAAAAGCTGCGTCAAGTGGCGATGCAGCTGCCCGCGGGACGACCCAAGTCAGGCGGTTTGTTTGCCGGCGGCGGAATCTTCCTGCCGCTCGATACTGGCCGCGCGGTGCTGGCGAACTATCAAACGGGTGCGATGATGGCAACTCCGTTTCAACCGGCAAGCGATCCTGTGGCAAGCGTCGACTGGACTTATCCGGTTGGACTTCCCGATGACGCCGATCAAGTCGTGTTGGCCGACAGTCGCAAGAAAATCTATCGGATCCGTGTCGCTGAACAGCTTCGCGAATTGTCTTCCAAGGATGTTGAATACACTTTTCTGGGTCCGGCAACCGGCGTTGGGGGAACCTACATCGCGTCGACCGCCGGACCGGCTGCTGATTTTTTGGTCGGATTTGATATGACGAGCCTGAACGAAAAATTCAAGACTCTGTTGGATGGTCGCATTGCTTGGGGACCCGTCTCGGCCGAGAATTGGTGCTTGATCGAAACGGAAGACCGAATCTTGCGTGGTTTCACAGCTGAGGGCGTCGAGAAATTCCAGGTGTCTTTACCTGAAGGCCGACCGGTGGGGCAACCCGTCGTGATCGGTAATGCGATTGTCGTGGCCGGCCAAAACGGTTGGTTGGTTGCAATCGATCCGGCGAACGGAGAGCTCAAGGGCAAGTTCGAGTTAGGCCAGCCGATTTCGGCGACGCCGTTGGCGGTCGGCAACAAGCTGTTGGTACCAGGTGCCGAAGGCGTCGTTTACATCACTGACATTCCTTCGGAAGAAACCCTTGGCAATTAAATCGATTAGGGACATGACCCAAGCGAAACATTGGCATCGGTGGGTAGCCGCGTCCATCGTCATCATCGTCACGATTTTCGTGGCCAGCCAACCCGCATCCGCGCAACTGCAGCTCGATTACGCGGAAGTCGGTGTGCCGCCCGAACCGGGGCTTGAACTGTTGCAGTATGAGCCACACGACATCGTCTATTTCACGGCCGATTCGGGGGGCGGTTGGGCTCGCGTGCTGCTTCTCGATTTCCCCGGACGACGTCCGCCGTCAAAGCCGTCTGGAGATTTGCGTTTCACTGTTCTCGGGATCGAGGGCAAACCAATGACGGCCAAATGGTCAACGATCGAGAAGATCGACCTTTGGGAAGTGAAACTAGAAAGGGAAGCACGTGAGCGGATTGCCGCAGGCGATTTCGTGGGCGCGTATCCGTTTTTGTCGATATTGATACGCGATTTTCCGAACCAAAAGGGATTGCGAGAACTGCGAAGCAATTTCTTGTGGCAGGATGCGATTTCTCGTGCGAAACGTGGCGAGATCGCGCCGACCCTGGCAATGTTGGAAGAGTTGCGAAGGTATGCACCGGAGTTTCAAAGATCCGGCGTCGTCCGCGCACTCAGTGGGACCGCAGACCGATTGATGCAGGCGTTGGTCGATGCGGGACAGCTTGATTTGGCCCAGCAAATGTTGGCGCGTCTGGAAGTCGACTACCAAAATGAGCGGCTGGAAGCCGTTGCGAAATGGAAGAAGAGCTTTTGGGACATGGCGTCTGGCAAACGCGATGAGGCCATCAAGGCGATGGAGGCAAAGGATTTTCGCGAGGCAAGGCGAATTGCTCGCGAAGCACTTTATCTTGAACCCGAATTGCCAGGCGCAGCGGCATTAGTGCGCAAGATTCACGAACTCTATCCAATGGTCAACGTTGGCGTGCTGCAATCGGCAACGGTTCTGGAGCCGACGCGAATTGACAATTGGGCCGCTCGCCGCGCCGGGCGTTTGATGTACCGAACGCTTTTTGAGATTCAAGGCGCCGGTCCCGAAGGCGGCGAGTACGAATTCATCTTTGGCGACACCGAGATGAGCCCCGATCGGATGCACTTCGATTTGTTGATCGAGCCAGAGAAGATCAAGCCGCCACTCGACGGAATCCGTGGTCACTATTTGGCCGATGTGATGGCAAATCGCGCCATTCCCACCAGCCCCGAGTACTTTGCCCCGTGGGCCGCAGCAGTCAACTCGATTGAATTGGTCGGTCCGCAGCAGGTCGGTTTTAACCTTCGCCGTCCGCATGTTTTGCCAATCAGTTTGCTGCAAATTCCGGTCGACGGAAGCTGGTTCGGCGGGCAACCGGGATCGCCCACCGGCGACTATCAACCCGAAGCCATGAAGGACCAAGCCGAAGTCGTTCGATACGTTTTACGCGGTGCACCCAAGACGCCGACCCAGCCGCGTGAAATCGTCGAATCTCGCTTGCTTTCGGGAAGTGACGGCGTTGCGAAATTGTTGCAGGGTGAAGTCGACGTGCTCGATCAATTGTTTCCTGCCGATGCGATCCGTCTATCGAAAAGCAAGAAAGTAAAGGTCGTTAAGTATCCGCTGCCTACGGTTCACATGTTGGTTCCGTGTTCGGGTCATCCTTATTTGGCTGAGCGAACGTTTCGCCGTGCGTTGCTCTATGGCATCAACCGCGAAGACATTCTCAATGGCGAACTGCTGGAAAGTTTGCAGTCCGAAGGTTGTCGCGTATTGTCGGGACCGTTCCCCGCCGGGATCGAGATCAACGATCCGCTGGGATATGCGTACGATCAAAACATCACGCCACGCCCTTACGAACCGCCATTGGCGAAACTCCTGTTGGCGATGAATTTCAATCAAATGGAAGCATTCGCGTCGCGTAAGAAAGAAAAACCACCTGAGATGACGCCCATCCGATTGGCGTTCCCGGCCGACAATTTGTCGCGAGTCGCCTGCGAAGCGATTCGAAGCCAGTGGGAATTGTTGGACTTGAAGATTGAGCTCGTTGAGTTGCCTATCGGACACACGTTCCCAGGTCCCGATGAAGACATTGCCGACATCGTTTACGTGTCCGCAGCGGTTTGGGAACCGGTTATTGACGCGCGTCGCGTGCTTGGGCCCGAAGGGCTCGCCAAAAGTTCGGACCAACTGGTCGGTCTTGGGCTGCGTCGTCTAGAGGAAGCAAAGAACTGGCGCGAGGTGCGCGATCGGCTTCTCGATCTGCACGCTATCGCCCACCACGAGTTACCCGTTTTGCCGCTTTGGCAAATGGTTGATTCGTACGCATACCGACGCGAACTGGTTGGCGTGGGATCGGATATCGTGTCGCTGTATCAGAACGCGAGCAACTGGCGGTTGGGACAATGAGAAATTACTCGATTCATTTTTGGATGCTGGCTTCGGTCTTGATCCTGTCGCCGATGCTTCACGCCGCCGACGTGGACGCGGATTCAGTTGAATCCGTCCCTGCCGTTGTCGAGACGACCGAAACGTCGGCCGCGCCGAACGGCGGTTCGGCGTCGCAACAAGTGAAAAGCGAATCCGAAACGGCTGCTGCGGAAGTCGTGGAAGAGGCTTGGGATTTCTCGCCCTATCGGGTTTTGGTTTGGATCGTTGCCGATAGTGATCGCGTCAATGCGGCATCGGTGGATCACTCGTTGCGAGAGTATTTGGACCGCGATTACTCGTCTGTTTTTCGTGTTACTATCGAAGACGCGCCCGCGGCCGTTCGGGCCGCTGCGTTCCGTAACATGGTGAATATGGACTACGACGTTCTGACGTCGGCTGACCCTGTCTTGGCTGTTAAACGTGATCACAAGGACGCGGTGCGAATTCGTACCGCGGCCACCGTGGCGGAGTTCGTGCAAGCCGTGCATGGGACGCCTTCGGGAATTGCCGCGTTGATCAAACGGGCACAAGCAAAGGGTGACGCGACAGTTACGGGCGTGGCAAAACGTTTGAAGCCCGTCGACGGCGACGCACTGAGGGTCCAAAACATGTGGGCCGATGCCAGTACTGAGGCAATCCTGGTCAATCGTGGTATGGCCGTCATGTTGGACAAACCGGAAGCGAAGATCGTGACGCCACCGATCCAAGGATTGGTCAGTGAAGTGATTGAGCAGTACGACAAAATATTCATTGCGAGAATTGATGTGTCGTCCGTACCCGGCCAAGTTGATGTGGTTGAGATGGACACGTTGATGCGGTTCTTTGGTCCTGTCGCCGGCGTCCCGGTACCGGTCAATGAATCATTAGGCGAAGCGATCGGGCGTGGCGTCACCAAGGCCTTTGCACCAGTCGTCCGAATCGATGACGCCGGTCAAAAATCAGCCGTCGGTTTGTTGCGAGCAGCCGGTTTGATTGTCGACGAAGAGTCGCCGGCCTTGGTCGGTCCCGGCGACGTTCTGCAGCCAATGTCGCGAAAGAACGACAGAAACGGCGATCCGTTCATGATCGGTGCAATGGATTGGGCGTATCTTTTGGTTACCGAGTATGAAGATCGATCCGCCAAGATGGACTTCTACGCAGGCCGCGCCGGCGGATTGCAAGGGCGAAAGAACAAACGAACATTTCGCACCGCGCTCAAAGTGCGTCCCTTTGACGAAGGCACTTTGCTTCGTTTGCATGCCCAAGGCGACGTCGACTTTCCATTGATCGGATACGAAATCTACGAGAAAGAACTGAAGAGTACCGAGATGACGTTCGTTGGTCGGACCGACTGGGACGGTCGATTGAATATCGATAAGACCAAAGACCCATTGCGGTTAATGTATGTCAAGAATGGAGGTGCGGTGCTGGCGCGGTTGCCAATGGTCCCCGGACTGTATCAGAACGCAGTTGCCGATTTGCAAGGCGACGATTTGCGTTTGCAAGCAGAAGCTTACATTCGCGGTGTTCAGAACTCGATCATCGACTTGGTCGCCGTTCGCGAATTGTACAAAGCGAGAATTCGGATGCGGCTTCAGCGTGGTGAGATGAAAGAGGCCGAAGAATTGATGGAGGCGCTTCGTAATCAACCCAGCAACGAAGCGCTCGCGTCCGCGATGGGCAAGAAACAGGCCGTCTTTTTGAAACTGTTGGGCACTCGAAACGCAAATCAAAAACGCAAAGTCGACGAAATGTTCGTCACGACGCGTGAGTTGCTTTCCAAGCACATCAATCCCATCTTGGTCCGAGAATTAGAGCAAGATCTTTTGAAGGCGAAGAAGAACGGTGGCAAGTTGCCGGTTGAAAAACCAGAGACCGAGGAAGAAGAAAAGTAAACTCGTGCCCGGGCCGTAACTCGGTTCGGACGATCAATCGTCCTTCCGCCAGGTCGGGCGTTTTCGCTTCGCGTTGGGATGGTGCAGCACGATTTGAAACGTCGCGTCGCGTCCCGACAACTTGCGTCCGATCGGTCGATCGGTGGGGCGACAAGCTTTTGCACGAAGTTTCTTTTCTTCTTCAAACTTCGTGTCATCCAATTCAAACTCGACCCACATGCCAATTTCTGGGCGCAGGTTCACATCGCGGCCAAACTTTGTGGTTCGACCGTCCCAGACGTCTTTGTGGAAGAAGACGTCATCTCGATAGTCTTCGGCATCGATGAATCCGAACTTTCCGTCGGGTTGGATCTGAATGATCTTGCCCAAGCGGCGACGCTGGATTCGAAATTTCTTCTTCGGTGGGATGTCGTCTTCGTCGTGTCGTGCCACGAGTGGTTTCTCGGTGTGGAGTTGCCGGGTCGAAAATCAAACCCGACCATTAGTTTAGCTCCGAGGCCCCGATCACGTCAGGCGTGCCAATCCACCGAGCGACCGATCGCGACGTCGCGCGGCGGATCAGGCCAGGCCACATTTCGGGAGCCGATCCAAACACGGTTTCCACGGTGGCCGGCGCCAGATGCCAAACGCCGGCTTCGATCTCGGAAACGAACTGTTCGCGGTCCCATCGAAGGTGGCCGACAATTAGCCGACAATTCGTGGGTTCTTGATTGAGCAGACTTTCAAGATGTTGCTTTTGTGCGGCCAGATAGATTCCGGTTCCCGGTTCCGACTCGGCGAATTGGCTGTCCTGGTGGATGGCTACGACGGGGCCCGACAGAGGGCCGCCAAAATGAATCAAATTCAGATGCGGAAATCCGGCTGGCGAATCTTGGTTGATCAACCCTGGTTCTTGCGGCGGACCGCTGGGTGCTTCCGTCGGAATTCGGTTGGACGTCAATGACATTGCCGGCGGTTGGGGACCCAACAGGGCAGCCATCGCTTCTGGATTGGGCCGCAACGGTCGGTTCAGCATCACTCCGATCACTTGCTCATCATCCTGATGCACGATCAGGCAAACACCTCCGGCGTAGACGGAATCGTTGACCAACGACGACGCTACCAACAAATTTCCGATAAATGAGTTGTCAGCGAGGCCGGATTCAGCGAGCGTGTCTTTCATGGAATACCCAGTCGAGGAAACAAACATCTGCCAGGTTGGCAGTGTCGAAATCACGAACTACAAACGAGGCAAGCGGTGCGCCAAAGCGGGCCAAACAGAAGAAATGCTTCGTTAAAATGAAAATAAACGCGGGAAATTGATGTCTATTCACGAAATGCGCCAGACGTACACCAAAGCCGGCCTAGCAATCCAAGACGTCGATCAAGACCCGGTGGTTCAGTTCACTCGGTGGTTCGACGAAGCAAAAAACGCGGATCTACCCGACTGGATGGAGATCAACGCGATGACGCTTTCGACCACCGATGCGGTTGGGGGTGTGACGTCTCGCATCGTTTTGTTGAAAGCGGTTGAAGACCAAAATTTTGTTTTCTTCACCAACTATGAATCCACGAAGGGTCGCCAGATCGAAGCCGACCCTCGAGTTTCGCTTTGTTTCTTCTGGCCTCACTTGGAACGACAGGTTCGCATCGAAGGGATTGCCCAGAAGGTAAGCCGTGCGCGAACGGAGCGATACTTTCAATCGCGACCTCGCGATAGCCAGCTCGGTGCCAACGTAAGCAACCAGTCGGTGGAGGTTGTCGACGAAGACGCACTCGGCAAAACGTTGAGCGACCTTCGCGCTCAGTTCGGTGATGGTCCGATTCCTTGTCCGCCGCATTGGGGCGGATACGAAGTAGCGCCGCAGAAATTTGAGTTCTGGCAGGGGCGGCCAAGCCGCTTGCACGATCGAATTTGTTTTCGTCGTGACGGTGATGGATGGGCGATCGTGCGCTTAGCGCCCTGATCAACCATGGCTGGGACTCGGACGCTTTTTCCTCACACACTCTCCTTCAATCCTAGTTCGCCAAAGATTCACGACGCACCATCATGAAAACAACTGCCTTGAACTTCCGAACGGTCCTACTTGTCGGGATCGTCTTCATTTTCGCGACGCGTTTCGTCAGCGGGGAAAACCCTTCGTCGGCGAACCAACCCAATATCGTTTTGATATTTTGTGACGATTTGGGCTATGCGGATGTTGGTTTCAATGCGGCACTATTTGGTGTTGATACGGATGTCGTCACGCCCGCGATCGACAAGGTTGCCCGCGCGGGAACGATTTTTAAGCAGGCTTATGTTGCGCACCCATTCTGTGGCCCCAGTCGTATGGGATTGCTTTCTGGTCGCATGCCGCACTGTTATGGCGGACAGAAAAATCTTCCAGATGTTGCAAAAAACTTAGAGGACTACAACTCCAAAGGCATCCCCGAAAGTGAGACGTTGATTAGCAATGTGCTTCGGGATGCGGGTTACGCCACGGGGTGTATCGGAAAATGGCACATGGGGTCGTCGAAGCCATCGCATCCGAACACGCGTGGCTTCGACGAGTTCTTTGGTTTCGTGGGAGGCGGGCATATCTATTTCCCGTCGGTCACTGACAAAGTCGAGCCCAAGATCAACGACTATCAATACTTTTTAGAACGCAATGGCGAAACGTACCGGTCACCCGAAGACGCTTACCTAACGGACATGCTTTCGGATGAAGCGGTTCAATTTGTTTCGGCAAACGCGGCAAAACAAAAGCCATTCTTTCTCTATCTCGCTTACAACGCGCCGCACTCGCCATTGCAAGGCAAGACGGAAGATCTGCAACACTTGTATCCCGATCACAAACCTTTGGACCCGGGCAACGGCGTCGACTACCGTGACTACGACAAGCGACAAAACTATGTTGCGATGATGTACGCAGTGGATCGAGGTGTTGCGAAGCTTGTGGATGCGTTAAACGATCCGAACGCCGATTCAGACACCGTGGATTCGATCATGGACAACACTTTGATTGTTTTTCTAAGTGACAACGGTGGCAAGATTGCGCAGGGGGCCATCAATGCGCCCTTGCAAGACGACAAAGGGTCAGCGCACGAAGGCGGTATTCGCGTGCCGATGTTCATGCACTGGCCAACGAAGGTCCCCGCTGCGACCGTATTCGACCATCCGGTCCACGCCCTGGATCTTTATCCGACGTTCGCCGCGTTGTCGGGCGCATCCGTGCCGGCGGACAAGGTGCTGGACGGCAAGAATATCTGGTATGATTTTCTGGTCGGCAAAGATGCTCACGCGGATGACACCATGTATTGGCTGCGGCACCATGGCGGCGGGAATGAAGTCGCGATACGGCGAGGTAACTTGAAGGCTTACCGCAAAAATTTCGCGGTATGGAAAGTCTTTGACGTTACAGCAGATGTCGACGAGTCAGACAACATCGCATCGTCAAACAGGGAAACTCTCGATCGCATGATCAGTGACGGTTTGGAGTGGAGCAAAACGCTGCAAGATCCACAGTGGCACGATACTGATACCGGTCGGCAGAGTTGGATCGACAACAAGATGCCTCGCTACAGCGAGACTTTTCAGTCTCGTTAGCGATGCGGCACACATGGTTTGGCGTCATCGATTCGGGGCTGTATTCGGATTGCGAGGGTGCCGTATCCGGATTGCGAGGGTGACGAGTCGAACCGATCGAAGCAGTGGAGCGTGCGGTAGGATACATTGGGCGGTGTTTTGGAATGAATGATCCGAGACACGCCCCGTTGAATTTCGACCTGCCTGCTCTGGGAGCAAACCTTCATGTCTCGATTTTTCTTTCTTCTATTTGTCACGCTCGTCAGCATCAACGTTTGCGCCGCGGCGGATACCAAGAACGTGTTGTTCTTGATTTGCGATGATCTGAATTGTGACGTGGCTTGCTACGGTCACGAACAAGTTCAAACACCCAATATTGATCGCTTGGCAGCCCGTGGCGTGAAGTTCGATCGGGCCTATTGCCAGTATCCGCTTTGCGGTCCCAGTCGCGCGTCGTTCATGACGGGAATGTACCCGGACCAGAACTTGGTGAAACGCAACGCCATCTATATCCGGGAACATGTGCCCAACGTGGTAACCATGTCACAAATGTTCATCGACGCCGGGTACACGGCAACGCGAATTGGCAAGATCTTTCACTACAACGTTCCGTTACACATCGGTACGTCGGGCCATGACGATCCATATTCGTGGGACTACACGATTAACCCTCGCGGTCGCGATCGCAATGAACACGACAAGATTTTCAGCCTGGTGCCGGGCCGATTCGGTGGCACACTCAGCTGGTTGGCTGCGGACGGGGATGACAGCGAGCAGACCGATGCTATCGCCGCCGACGAAGCCGCCAAGGTGCTGAGTCAACATGCCAAAGAGAAGACGCCGTTCTTTCTGGCCGTCGGCATGTACCGACCGCACACACCGTATGTTGCGCCGAAAAAATACTTTGAAAAGTATCCCGTCGATTCGATCAAAATCCCCAACGTTCCCGCCGGCTATCTCAAAACATTGCCGCTGCCAGCCCAAAAAACTTTGAAGGTGAAGAAGGATCAGATCAATCTTGCTCCGGAACTCGCCCGTCAAGCCATCCAGGCCTACTATGCGTCAATCACTTTCGCGGATGCCCAGGTAGGTCGAGTCCTTGATGCACTTCAGGAATCCGGCTTGGCCGATAGCACCATCGTCGTGTTTACGTCGGACCATGGCTATCACATGGGTGAACATGGTTACTACCAAAAGCAGACACTATTCGAAAATGCGACTCGCGTTCCTTTGGTAATCGCGGGCCCAGGGATCGCGTCGGGGAAAACGTCGGCGTCGATGGCTGAAATGGTTGACTTTTATCCCACGCTTGCGGAACTTGCCGGATTGAAAGCTCCGTCGACCGTTTCAGGTATCAGCTTGGTTGAAACGCTTGCGGATCCGACGATCGCGACACGGACTTCCGCGTTGTCGCAGCTCAATAGCGGGTATTCGCTGAGGACGGCGGATTTTCGGTTCACTCAATGGGGCGACAACGGCGACGAAGGTCGCGAGCTGTATGACCTAAAACAGGATCCCGCCGAGATGAATAACGTCGCCGAGGACGATCGGTACGCACCCATTGTCGCCGAGTTGACGCAGCAGTTGGCGTCACGCGTCGCGGCGGCTCAAAAGAAGCCGGCCGGACTGTTGCAAATCAGTTTTGAGAATCGGCGTCGTGTCCCTAAGTAGACTCACGCCACGTTTTCACTTCGGTCGCGTCAGGAAGATCGCATTGGCGAAACTTCGTGATGCGGCCATCGGAATCATCGTAGACTAGCATCGTTGCCGCCGACAATTCGGATGCGATGGGCGAGTCGATCAAGAGCGACGAGTCCGACGGATTCATTGGTCCAAGGATTCGGAGTTCCAAATCATGTTGGCTGCCACGGGGCAGCCAGCGGGATAGCGTTTCTGCGGAACCGCAAACCAAAACCACGAACATGCCGACCGCCGGCCCGTCTCGCAAGAGTCGCTGTAGGCCCGCAGGGCCGCCGCCGTCACTTGCCGCCGAATCGAGCGAGAAGTTGAACGATTCGTCTTGCCGCAGATCACGGAATCGTTCCAACGGATCGATGATCACGACGATCGGTGACGAGTCGGTCGATTCCTCGTCGCGTGAATCGAGCACGCTGCACAGCCGCACTATCTCTGCATCACTCTCGCGAGCCTTGATGGCGGTGACGGCGACGCCCGCATCATTGAGCCAGGGCGTCAACGATTCGCCTTCGTCGACACGTGTTCCGTCAAAGTAGATCAGTTCGACATCGGGACGCATCTTTGCGAAGCCCGACAGGGTCGCTGTCAAGATTGCCGCGCGGGAATCCGGTGGGGCGATCAGCAACAAATTGCGACCTGTATTCCGTGACAATGCGACGGCGACCGGCGGCCCGATTTCCACCGATTCGCCAAGCAATCCGCCGATCGAACCGTTCGGAACACTCTTCAGGGCGGCGTTGGCCAGGATCGGCGTCCAGCGGCATGGGCGGTTGCCCTCGAACACGACAGCAGGCGGCATTTCAGATCCGTACGCTTGGTCTCGCGCCGTGATCGCGCTAAGCATTTCGCGGTGTCGTTGGGGCGAGAGCCACGCGACTTGAAACGGTTGGTTGCCTTCGACCAAACCACCGGCGTCGTTATAGATCGCTTCGCCAGGGCGACTGATCAAACGAGCGGCGGTGTTGTCGTCCGCCAAAATCAATGCGGCGTCCGATTCGCTGCATTGCATCGCAATGCGGACGGCCATTTGGCCAAGCGTCGCGCGTGGCAACGAATATGCGCCGGCGAGCGATTGGCTGCTTAGCACGACGTGGATACCGAACGACCGACCCTGTCGAACCAATCGATCCAACAGCATGGCACAGTCACCAGCGATCCTGTCGTCACGCACGAACAGTTCCTGAAACTCGTCGATCACCAGCATCAATCGCGGCATCGGTTTACCGGTTGCGCTTCGATAATTGCCAAGCTCTTGAACGCCGGCGGCACGGAACGCTTCGCCTCGTTGTTGCAGTTCGACGTCCAGTCGTTGTAGCACGCTGCGTCCGAATTCGCGTTCGCTTTCGATTCCGATCACACGAGCGTGCGGTAGACCGATATCGGCATAAGGTTTGAACTCGACGCCCTTTTTGAAGTCCAAAAGGTAGAACTGCAATTCGTCGGGACGATAGCGATAGGCGGCGGATGTGATGATCGAATGCAGCAGCGTGCTTTTTCCCGATCCCGTTTTGCCGGCGATCAGCACATGTTGTCGTACGCCTTCGCCCAGTTCCATTTGCATGGCACGGTTGGCACCTTGGCTGCCGACGGCGATCGCGATCTCGTCCGAGGTCGATCCTTTGGCCTCGACGATACCTGCTAACACCGAGTCAAGCGGGATTTCGACACGTGATGCAGCGACCGCAGCTGAACCGAGTTTCGCGACAAGTTCTGGGCGGATCGATGTTGGTGGCACCGATGCCGGGGTGAAGGGAAGGTCCTCGAGTCCCGGTTGCAACAGAGTCCAAGCACCATCTTCATCGACCCGCAGCGACATCACTTTGTTGCCCGAAGGGGCCGGCATGTCGGCGGGCCATGGGGTGTCGTCGTCGCAAACCAGAACCGTAAAGATTCCGCAACGCAGTCCACTTTCGACGATCGCGCGCAGGTGGCCGTATCCCTCGCGAGTCAGTCCGTTGGGAAATCCAACCGCGGCGACCGCGCGATAGGGTTCGGCCATCGAACCGGCCAATTCGTTGTAGTCTTCGATCCGCTCGAAACGATCGCGCAAGCTGGACTGCAAGACATCTTCGATGTGATGCCCAAGTTCGGCCAAACGAGCTTCGATCTTTTGGTCGGTCGTCCACACGCGATGGCTGACGATCGCCGGATCGTGGTCAACCAATGCCATGAAGCTGGTGAAGTGTTGGCCGCGACCCACCGGATCGATCAACGTCAACTTGGCTCGCGCCGGCGGTGCCGTACAGAGCAATCGCCACAATACTTGGTGGGCAACGTCGATCGCCGAATTCATCGACGCCGGCGACGAATGAATCACCAAGCACGAATGCAAACGGCGGTGCAGTGCGATCGGCATCCGTGACGGAATCTTGATATCCGCCAACAGATCCGGTTTCGTTTCATCGACGGGGGCGCTGGACAGCAAGCTTCGCAAGTGACCCTCGACGGCTAGCGAACCAATCGGCACAAAATCGACGACCGGTCGATCGGGCGTGAAGGAGGAATTGAGAATCTCGTCCCACGCCGGAGACTGGGATTGCACTTTCTCGTCCGTCTTTGCAATCCGCGACATTCCGCGGCTGACACCGTCCTTCAACCGATTCGCCAAACGCTGCATCTCGGCGTAACGCTTGGCGGCGTTGACGTCACGATCCCGCTGGATCATTTGGTCTGTCGACGCGATGTGTTGCGTGATCGATTGGGCGACGGATTCCGCTTTGGCTCGCATTGTCGTGCCAACGGTTGTGTAGCTTTCTGAGTACTGGTTGTCGGCTTTTTCGATCGACAAGACCAATTGTTGGCGGAGTTCGTTTTGTTCGTCAGCGAGGCGTTGATCAAGCGTTGCCATTTGTTCTTCTTTCCAGCGTTGGGCAGATAGCAAATGGGCGTCACGCCGGCTGATCAAGTCATTCGCAGCATTCGACGCGGTCTGTGTCGCAATCTTGCGGCCGGTCGCCGCGCATTCTTCGGCCGCCTGTCCAAGTCGTTCGGCGCGAGGGTAGAGCGTCCGCGTAGATTTTTTGAGTGGCCAAAGCAGAATCAGATACGTTGCGAACCCGATGATGCCGGCGGGTACAACACCCGCAGCCATCCACAAGTAGGGAGGGGACGGCGCAACAAAGAACGCGACGATCGCCCACAAGACGACGAAGATCGCGACGCCGACGGGCAAGTAAAACTTGTCCACGATTTTCGATGCCGCACCAGTCTGCATTTCTTCGACGACTTTGGAAGACTGCCGCGTCAATTGCAAAATCGTGTCGATCGTGTGCGTAACCGATTCGGGCGGTGCCGCACGCATGTCTTCGTCGGGGTCATCCGTGGGAAGCACTTCCGGCAATCGATCCAACCGCCGGATGGTCAACTCGCGTGCCCATTCCAAGTTCTGGTGTATCGACGCTAACGAGTCGTCGATCTTCTTGATCTCCTTGCGTTTGATTAGGCCAGGTTGGTTCTTGCGATTCTCGTATTGCTGTAGCACCGCCTGGTGTCGCGCGTCCACTTTGCGCTGAATCGCTTTGGTTGCTTCCGTTTTCTTACGGCGAAAAACGACAGCCAACCGATTCAGTTCCATGCGGTGGGTGACCGCTTTGGTTTCGTAGGCATGTGTCAGGTCTTCTTCAGCGCGATCCCACTGGGTTAACATTTTGTGGCGTGTGACTCGACATTCGGCCATGGCGCCGTTGCGTCGGTCAGACAGTTCGGCATCTTCGGATGCTCGTTGCTGCGAGTGGGCGACCACAAGCGATTCTTGCTGCTCCAACGAACTTGCAATCCGCTCGGACAAACCTTCAAGCAATTGTTGCTGTCGACACACGTCAAAGAGGCCGGCCGGACCGACGGAATTATCTTTCATGATCGAATACCTAATCAGGAGCGCGCACCGGTAAGGGGACAGGCACGTCGGTACCGAATCATTCTAGTCGATCGTCGCCGCTGGTATCGTCGCGAAGTAACCGGTCCGCTTTCCGAGCGGTATCCGAAAAATCCCTCAGCGCCGCGGCAAACCGATTCAAGCTCGGCCCCAGCGAATCCAGATGTTCACTTTCAAATTGAGCCCTGCGTTCGTCCAGCCAATCTTCGCGGACATCGGCCCATAGCCGAGCAAACTCGATAAAGTCACGCTTCAGGCGGCTTTCACAGTCCGTCACGCGGTTCAGATTAAAAGACATCGTTTTGCACCGGTTTGAAGTCAGTCACTTTCGACAATGTCTTCGAGGTCGCCATCGGACGTCGGATTGAAGGTCCGCAACATCTTGCGGCCCTTGTACAGATTGAAGAGGTCGATCGGTTGGATGGGCCGCAGTCGACCGCCGATGGGATGGTCGATCGTTTCCAGTCCGTCGGTGACGACGGCACAGGGTTTGTTGTCACGCATGGCTGTAAACACGCCGGCTTTTTCTTCTAAGAAAAAGCCTAGCATCGCCGGCTTGATCGACTCGTAACCAAGATGGTCCAGGTGCTTCTGCAGTTCGCTCATCACGCGAATCTGAACTTCGTTCAACTGATCGGCGACAACCGAGAAAATGTCGGGATGGTCGGCGTGCCATCCGGCATAGATGGCGTAAATGTCGGTCATGGAAAAGTCGGCGACATCGGCGGACATCGCGAACGTGACCGGGCCCGCGATGGCGACATTGCTGTAGACGCGTTCGCCAAAGTT
This sequence comes from Rubripirellula tenax, assembly GCF_007860125.1. Classification (NCBI taxonomy): domain Bacteria; kingdom Pseudomonadati; phylum Planctomycetota; class Planctomycetia; order Pirellulales; family Pirellulaceae; genus Rubripirellula; species Rubripirellula tenax. The sequence goes on along the minus strand of NZ_SJPW01000005.1, from coordinate 603,688 downwards.
GTATTCGAAACGTACCAAGTGAATGTCGATAGGGTCCTCAAAGGAAGGCCACATCATCCGTTGGCTATCGACGACTTCGACGCTGGTTGGTGGTACGCCCATTTGTTGGGGTTGGCTTAACCAAAGTGAGACTTCGGATTCGGCGGTCGCCCGATCGCTGCGATTGGCTTCGTCGACTCGATCGCCGATGCCCAGTTCGTCGGCATAGTGAATCGCACGAAGTCGAGCGGATGGATCGTTGGTCAATTCGATCAAACGTTTCTGGCCCGCTTCGTCGCCCATGCGGGACAGTGCACCGGCGGCTTCGCATTGCACGCGACGATGCTTCAATTCGACCGTTTGATTCAGTTTGCCGATCGAGCTTTCGTCACCCAAGATGCCAACCGTGTCGCAAAGGGATACTGCCAAGGCGACCGCTTCGCCCAAGCGATTCTGAACCGTATCGACGTCATCGCCGAACGTATGTGGGTTCTCTTCAAAACGAGAGAGTCGACCGCTGATTTCGCCCAACAATACGTTCAATGTCGGGACGCGGTCAGCGGCTGGGTGCGTGGCGACGCGGGCCTTCCGAAACAAATAGTTCGCCAAGTCCAATACCGGCGACGCGAGCGATGGATGCTCGATCGCGTTCAAGAGTTCGGGGTAGACCAACGCGACCGGCCAATCAGCGTGCTGCATCAGCGGGCTGAGCACCTGGGCTGCTTCCATCCATTTTTGGGGCGGAGACTTCTGTAAGATCGCGACCAGCCGTGATAACGAATCGGGGTTGCGCATCGTCGCCAACAAGTGCAGCAGCAAATACCGATTGGGGGTCCCGGTCGGCAGGGCATCGTGGATCGATTCGATTCGACCGGGATCGAGACCCGCGATCACGTCGCCACCCAAACTCAACAGCGTTGTGTGGACGACGCGCAGCAATCCGCCGACGATCGCCGGATCCGAGGATGCGAGTGATTCCGTCCGACTGACGAGCTCGTCGACCAGCGCGGGGCCGTGGTCGGCCGCGGATTCGGCTAATTCACGCAGACGCCAACCGGCGGCGACGGGATCAGCTTGTTCACCCAAAAGTTGATCGAGGGATTCTTCAAACACGGGACAAAACTGGGATCTTGGATGAGAAAGTTTGATGGGGTCTACCGACCGGTTGTTATCCCATGATTTGCCGCTCGCCCCAAGTAGCGGGCGGCGAGTCGCGGGTTTTGCCGCTCAATCACGCGTATTGGGTTGGCGTCGGGTCCACTCGTCGGTGTTTCTACGGTGATTTCTACGGTGATTTCTACGGTGAACCGACAGCTTGCCCGACGCGTACTATCAAAATGCCGTGGTTTTTGCTCGGAAATATGGCTTGGCGAAACCTGGCGTTTACGATAGCGTCACCCTCAAGTTTCCCGGTTCTCTTTCAACATTGGCAACGACGTAACTGATGGTCTGGATCACTCGACTGACTCTGATCGCGTATTTGGTAGGCGGCTGGCTTTTGCCCGCTTCGCACTTCCACGCGCATTCGGCGGTCGCTTGCCAGGGTTCCAGCCACGTTCATTCGACCGGATGTGATCACGACCACGGTCATGATCACCCCCATGTTGAGTCTTCGGAAGACGATTCGGCCGACTTGTCCAGCGAATCGTCCAATGCTTTGGCTGGTGGTTTGATCGGCCAACGCGCCGTATCCGATCATTGTCACAGCGGGCTGTGTGCGATTTGTGCTGCCCGCACGCTCGCTTCGGCTACGATTGCCGTGCCAAATACGGTCTCGTTGATGGGACCGCCACGGATCGATGCGGGGATTTCCGTCACATGGATTCTGCCCACCGCTCGATCGGGAGCGCATTGGTTGAGGGGGCCGCCTGAGTTTGCTTAGCGTTCATTCGTTTTGCATTTCTATCATTCTCAGGTTTGGAATTTATCCCAATGGTCCGTATTTCTCTGCGCAGTTGCGGCTGCGCCAATGGTTCCGCATCGCGTCGCTCTGGTTTCACTTTGGTTGAGTTGTTGGTGGTGATCGCCATCATCGGGGTCTTGGTTGGCCTTTTGCTGCCCGCCGTCCAAGCGGCCCGCGAGGCGGCTCGTCGAATGAGTTGCAGCAACAACTTCAAGCAACTCGGCTTGGCACTGCACAATTATCACTCGGCCTACAAGCAACTGCCGCGGCATCACGGTGGCACGTGGACCGACGGGAACAGCCCCGTCGATATGAACAATCGTTTGGACTTATCGTTCTTGGTCGGCATCACGCCGTTCATGGAACAGCAAGCGATTTGGGAACAGATCTCGAATCCGAATCAGTCTCGCGTCGACGGCGGATTGCAAACTCCGCCATTTCCTGCGATGGGTGCGGCTCCCTATCACGCTCAATACTCGCCGTGGCACACCGAGCTTCCCACGCTGCGTTGCCCGAGTGACCCCGGTGTCGGGCTGCCCGCATTTGGTCGAACTAACTACGCCGCCTGTGTCGGCGATTCGATCGAGCGGATGGACACCGGACCGACTCAAATCACGAACGGGATTCTAGTGACGCCGACGCCAACCGCGGTCGCGATCGAATCACAGGCTGCCTGTCGTGGTGTCTTTGTTGCGAGACGGGACATGAGGTTTCGCGACATCCTTGATGGATTGTCCAACACGATCATGTGCGGGGAAATCGCCACCGATCTTGGCGACCGCGACACTCGCACGTTGCCGGCGATCGAAAACGATACCCCGACGATTCGTGATGAACCGGACTACTGTTTCCATGATGGTTTGGTCAGCCCCCTGCGTCCGCGATTTTGGTCTGACGGCACGGACGGCGGTACCGCGCCGACGCTACCGGGTGCGTTTGGAGGCCGTGGTTATCGCTGGGCCCAGGCCGGAACGATCTGGACCAGTTTCAATACGATTTTGACACCGAACCGCGAAGTATGTCTCGGTGGAGCGGCCGGCGATGGAGTTAATTCGCCCGGCGTCTCAACCGTCAGCAGCCGTCACCAAGGCGGTGCGCATATCCTGATGTCCGACGGCGCGGTGAAGTTCGTTACCGATTCGATTGAAGCCGGTAACTTTGACACGCCAAACGTTTGGAGCGGAGGAACCGGCGGTGCCGCCCCGGGCAACAAGAGTCCCTACGGATTGTGGGGATCGCTAGGGACTCGCGGTTCAAAAGAAGTGATCGAAGAAGAGCTGTAGTGCTTCATCGCGGCAAAGCCGTTTAGCAACTGAGCCCGGAGGCGCGCAGCGTACCCCGGCTCACTACATGTTAGGTGCCGGTGCACGTTGGACGGTCATCCCACATCTGGCTTCGACAATTTCGAAGTGATGGTGCAGGTGACCGGCCGTGACCCAAGCAATGGCTCGAACCGTCATTCGATTTCCGTTGACTTTCACGCTTCGATCCCAGGCTTTGGGTTCGATCCGCCGCAGCAGCAACAGATTGGATTGACGTAACATCGCAACCTCGTTGACCAGATTGGTGAACGTTCCCAGCCCAAATCGGCTGTCGGCATAGGCGTTTTCGTCCCACGAAGGCAACGGCGTTGGGTCTCCCGCCGCGATACGCAGCATTCGATATCCGAACACTCGTTCGGCGTCCGCGCAATGCTCAAAGACTTGGCGAATCGTCCAGTGATAGGGCAAATGAATCTTGTCGACTTGTTCGGTGCTCAAATGGCTGGCGAGTTCGCAAAGCCAAAACAGTTGTTTTTCAAGGGCCTCAAGTGCACAAGCCCCTTCCACTCGATCAGCCAATCCTCGTTGATAGACGGACGATTCGGCGGACTCAGAAAACTCGAGCGTTTCAGGTCGTCGACTGGCAATTCGGTTCATCGGTCAGCAACTTTCGCATCGGCAAGGGTGAGCGGCATTCGGTGGATTGGAAACATGGGTTTCCGTATGGATTCGGTTGCGGCGACAACCATTTGCGAAACGTGATTGTTGTATGGATTCAATCGACGCATAAGGTTCGGATGACTACCCGGCAACCTTAGCCAGCATCTGTGCCGTGATTTCAACCGACTCGCCGTCGATCGTGTGCGGGCCCACGAACGAATGAAACTTCAGCGGCACTTTTTCGGAACCAATCAAGTCTCGCAACCGTTCGGCGCTGGTGAACGGCAAGATGGGATCAACGGTTCCATGCGACTGAAAGACTTGGCTTTCACCAAGTCGCTTCAATCCCGACTTCCACAACGGTTGGCAAACCAGCGTTCCCGAAAACAGGATCAAAAGCGATGGTGCGGGAATGTCGCCGCGAACGGCAACATCCATCGACAACATCGCGCCCTGAGAGAAACCGCCCATCACCCACGGCGAGTCCGTGTCGCACCCGAGTTCGGCGCGAACGGTTGCGATCGTTTGGCACACAGCGTTGCGAGCATCGTCGATACCAGGTGGCGTGTGCTTATGAAGTTGATCGAATCGAGACGCTTGAACCGCTTCGGCCAATCCGGCCATATTGATCGGCCACCACGCGCGAGCGTCCGGCATGCCCATCGCCGCCAACGAATTCGGCGCGTCGGGGAATACAAACCGAAGCTTTGCCGCCGCATCGCCGAGCATGGAAATCCACTCTCCCGCCAGCGGAGCCAAGTCGTCGTACGACGCGCCGTAACCGTGGCAGATCACAACGGGGATCGTCGGTGAAGGACCGCCATCGATGACGATGCAGTCGAGCGGGGCAATGTGAGTTCGGATGGCTGTCGGCATCGGGCTTGGCAAATCGTGTCAGTAGGATGAAGGAATCAGAACCGACACAGTTTGGTCAAGGCTTGCGTGCTTTGTCACCCCAGATCTCGTTCAGCCGCGCGTCACGACCACAGGTCCAGCGATAAAATTTGTACTTCTTCGGATTCTTGATGTAATAGTCCTGGTGATAATCTTCGGCGGGATAGAACGTCGTCGCTTGCGTGATCTCCGTCCGAACTCGCGCTTTCAACGCCTTGGCGATGATCTCTTTGCTTTCCTCGGCGAGCTTTTTTTGGTCATCGTTTTCGTAGAAAATGGCCGTCCGGTATTGGCCACCCTCGTCGCAAAACTGTCCGTTCGCCTTGATCGGATCGACGTTGTGCCAGAAAAGCGTAAGCAATTGTTTGTAGGTCACTTTCGCAGGGTCGTACTTGACCTGCATCGATTCAATGTGGCCGGTGCGCCCTGTTTTGACCGATTCGTAGGTCGGATTCTTGGTCCGTCCGTCTGTGTATCCCGACGTCGTCGAGATCACGCCCGGCATGTCGTCAAACGGCGGTTCCATGCACCAAAAACACCCACCTGCGAACGTCGCCGTGGCAACGGATGGTTCCGATCTCGAGGAATCACCGGTGAGTGACTCCGGCTCGGTCGCCGCGGAGAACAGCGGAAATCCGAACAAGCAGGCAAGGCCAAGCACGATCGCGGGGCGGGAAGATGCGGGGCAGGAAGATGCCATGGGTACACCTCTGATATATCAAGCAGCAACTAGGCGGGATCATTGCCACCTATTGTAGCTGCACCGCAAGGCGTGTGATCACAATCCCGTCATGCTTCCGCCGAGCCATCCGTCATCGAGCAGGCGGGGAATTGCGGAGTCCGGGCCACACTCGCTGGCTGATCCCGCTGCCGCGATCAGCACGTGCCAATTCAGCGAGTGACAGTGATCAACAAAAAAACCGCGGTCAGGAACCTGACCGCGGTTTCATTGGTTTTCATTCTCAGCGAAGTCGGATTAAGACTTGCCTGCCGAATCGCCTTCGCCACCGGCGCCGGCCGAAACGGCTTCGCCTGGTTCGGGTAGACCGCGAGCTTCGCCGGCGAAGTCGAGTCGAACGACTTTGCACTTCTTACCGTCGGCATCGATCAGCTTGCCGGTCTTCTCGTCGGTGGTGACGTCGTTCTCGCTGATCTTGTCACCGGCTTCGTTCTCGATGATGCCGCTGACGATGATCGTGTCCTTGCCTTCGAATGCACCACGCAGCAATTCTTCGCTGAGTGGGTCTTCGATGAACTGTTCGATCGCACGACGTAGCGGACGAGCACCGTAATCCAGGTTGCTGCCCTTTTTGATCAGCAATTCTTTCGACGCGTCGGTCAATTCCAAGTTGAATCCGCGATCCATCAAGCGTTCGCGAACCTTTGACAATTCGAAGTCGATGACACCCTTGAGGTCTTGCTTGGTCAAGTGACGGAAGATGATCGTGTCATCCAAACGGTTCAAGAATTCCGGTCGGAAAACACGTTCGATTTGATCCATCACTCGCGACTTCATCGAATCGTAGCTGGCGTCTTCGTCTGGTTTTTGGAAACCAAACGACGACTCGTTCTTGATCGCTTCGGCACCGGCGTTGGTGGTCATGATCAAGATCGTGTTACGGAAGTCGATATTGCGTCCGAATGAATCGGTCAAACGGCCTTCTTCCATCACTTGCAACAGCATGTTGAAGACGTCCGGGTGAGCCTTTTCGATCTCGTCGAACAGCACCACGGCGTACGGACGGCGACGAATCTTCTCGGTCAACTGACCGCCTTCTTCGTAACCGACAAATCCAGGAGGCGCCCCGATCAAGCGGCTGACGTTGTGCTTTTCCATGTACTCCGACATGTCGATGTGCACCAACGCGTCGGCGTCACCGAACATGTATTCGGCAAGCGCTTTGGCAAGCAACGTTTTACCGACACCGGTGGGACCAGCGAAAATGAACGAGCCCGTGGGCCGCTTGGGATCCTTCAATCCGCTGCGACTTCGGCGAACCGCCTTGCTGATCGCGGTGACGGCGGCATCTTGGCTGACGACTCGTTTGTGAAGTTCTTCTTCCATCTTCATCAAACGCATTGAGTCTTCCGTCGACAATCGAGTCAACGGAATGCCGGTCATCTTGCTGACCACCTCGGCGATGATTTCTTCGTCGACGACGCCATCGGTTTGCTGACTCTTTTCACGCCATTCGGCGGTGATCTGGTCTTTCTTCTTGCGAAGTTTTTCGGCCTGATCACGGAGGTTAGCGGCTTTTTCGAAGTCTTGGTTGGCGACCGCGTCTTCTTTTTCCTTGTTCAGCTTTTCGACTTCTTCGTCGATTTCCTTCAAATCTGGTGGACGCGTCATGGTGCGCAATCGCACCCGAGCACCGGCTTCGTCGATCACGTCGATCGCTTTGTCCGGCAAGCAGCGTGCGGTAATGTATCGCTCGCTCATTTCGACCGCTGCGACAACGGCATCGTCGGTGAATTGGACGCGGTGGTGTTCTTCGTAACGACCACGCAGGCCCTTCAAGATCGCGATCGTTTCGACCTTGCCGGTCGGTTCGACGATGATCTCTTGGAAACGACGGGCCAGCGCGTTGTCCTTTTCGATGTACTTGCGGTACTCGTCCAGGGTCGTTGCACCGATGCACTGGATCTCGCCACGGGCCAGCGCCGGCTTTAGCACGTTGGCCGCGTCGATGGCACCTTCGGCTCCACCGGCACCGACCAGGGTGTGAAGTTCGTCGATGAACAGAATCGTGTTTTTGACGCGGCGAACTTCCGTCATGACGGCTTTGATGCGTTCTTCGAATTGACCGCGGTACTTGGTGCCGGCGACCATCATCGCCAAGTCAAGGACGACGATGCGCTTGTCGGCCAAAATTTCGGGCACTTCGCCTTCGATGACCTTTTGAGCGAAGCCTTCGACGATGGCAGTTTTACCGACACCGGCTTCGCCCAGCAGAACCGGGTTGTTCTTGGTACGACGGCAAAGGATCTGAATCGCTCGTTCGATTTCTCGTTCGCGACCGATGACCGGATCCAGTTCGCCCTTCTTGGCCAGTTCGGTCAAGTCGCGGCCGAACGAATCGAGTGCCGGCGTCTTGCTCTTGCTGCTCTTGGACGATGATCCGCTGCTTTCGCCACCGTCACCGGTGCGTCCGCCACGTTCGCCGACTTCGGCGCCTTCGAGCCCATGACCGAGCAGGTTCAAGACTTCTTCGCGAACGTCTTCCAGTTTCAGCCCCAGGTTCATCAGAACCTGGGCCGCGACGCCTTCTTGTTCACGCAACAAACCCAGCAGGATGTGCTCGGTGCCGACGTAGCTGTGATTGAGATTCCGGGCCTCTTCCATCGAGTACTCGATGACTTTCTTGGCACGCGGGGTTTGCGGAAGCTTGCCAACGGTCACCATCTCGGGGCCGCTTTGGACAAGTTTTTCGACTTCGAGCCGGATCTTTCTTAGATCGACTTCCAGGTTCTTCAGCACGTTGGCGGCGACGCCACTGCCTTCCTTCACCAACCCGAGCAGGATGTGTTCGGTGCCGATGTACTCGTGGTTGAAACGCTGGGCCTCTTGATTGGCCAACTGCATGACCTTGCGAGCACGGTCAGTAAATCGTTCGTACATTTTTTATCTCTCTACCCAGGTCGTGTCCGGTGGGACGTCGGAGAGGGCGACTCCGTACGCTCACAGAATGTCGGGTGCTGTCAATCTGGCGAAACTGCCCAAGAACATCTTACGAAGCAAATCGCACGCCATAGCTATTCATACCCTTAGCAAAGCCGAGGGAAAGAATGCAAGCCACCGATCTTTCCGCTTTCACCTAGATTCTATCGGCCTCGTCAAAGATCGGGGATAGGAGCTTGACGGCACAAGTCCCGCGAAATGGGCGTTTCTGAATCAAAATTTTGAAAAAGAACTCGTCGCAACCGGGCCTAAGCGGCAACGTTTGCCGTGTCTGTCAGATCGGCAGCAGAATCAGAAGAATCTTCTTTCGGTTTTTCTTTTCGCTCCAACGCCCGCTTCAGCCTGGATGCTTCTGCCTGAATTTCCAAAAACCAGCGGTCGGACACTTCCAAACGGCGAATCTCGGCAAGCAGCAGTTCCGCCGATTCGAAACGATCGGTGTGACGATAAACCCCCGACAGCAAAAGCAACGCCGGTGGGTCGCGGGCTTCAATTGCTAGCACTTGATTGAGCAGCGATTCGGCTTCGGAATAGTCGCCTCGCAAGAACGCTTGGTGGGCTTCGGCGAATCGATCGGGCTCGTCGCTGACTTTTCGCGGAGCCACGATGCCCGGCAGTTCGCGAACGCTTTTCGCGACGTAGAAGCCCCACACCAACACGCCGATCCAGAATGCCATCGATACCAATCCGCCCGACAACCACTCGGGAAAGATGTACCGCGTTACCAAAACAGCGTTCAGCGCAATCGCGAACCCGACCGCCAGCGGCAACGCCGATAATCGGCCTCGCCACCACAGTTCCGGCATCCCCGGCCACAAGCACGTCAAGTAATGCTGCACTTCCATGGCCTACCTGTACGTGCGAAACCCACGATGAATCAAGGGAGTTTGTGATTGCTGGCGTCGCGGGCTGGCGAACGCCTGGTAATGCACCGAGCATGTTCGAGCCTGGAATGCCTATTTTTGGCCTCGGATGATCTTGGTTTTGTGCCCCAGGACCGTCTATTCTCGAATTCCGATTGCAGACTCCAATGAAGCATGATGCCTGGGAGGCATGACCGTGAACGCAATAGATACTGCTCGACCAACGCCGGCGCCACGATTGATTTTGGTCGATGACAACATCCGAAACGTCGGTGGTCACTTCTTCGAGCTCGCAACACTCTTGCTGGGCGGTGCCCAGTCGCTCGGGTTGGGATGCGTGATGGCAACGCATGAGAGTTTCGATGCGCCCGGCAGCGTCCCCAAGTCGTGGGCGGTCGTCCCCAAGTTCGGAACACGGCGCATGGTTCGTTGGTCGATGGGCGTCGACGGCAACTCGCACGTCACTCGTGATCGGATCGGCAATCCGGTCGGTGGCTCGTTCGTTGAAAACGCTCGCACTCGTTTGTCCGATTGGATGAACCCGCCGGCCAAACGACCTCGTCGAATGATTGCTCAATGGGTCGACGACTTCTGCGGTCTGATTGCCCAAGTCAAACCGACCGCCTCCGATACGATCTTGATCAACACGGGCGACGACTTTGTGATGCTGGCGCTGGCAGCGGCGTTGGAGCAAATCGAATTGCCGCCGATGCGAATCGACATCTTGTTTCATTTCGCCCTCTATGACGACGAAACGCCCAATCGCGCCGATCGGTTGAAGAGAATCGGCAGCCAAATGCGATCGTCCATCGTGGCCACATCACCGCACAAGGTTCACATCCACGCAACGACGACTGCGCTGGCCGACCAATTGCGCGAAACCGATCTTGGCGTCCCCGTCAACACGATCTCCTATCCGACTCGCAAGCGCGCGGTCGAAAAGCCGCTTGATCGACTGCCTGTCAAAGCCGTTTTGGCCGGCTTGCCGCGTGCCGAAAAGGGACGCGATGCGATTGCCGCCTTGATCACGGGCATCGAAAAGTCCTTGTTGAAAACCGGCCGTATCCAATTGTCGATGCAGATGCCTGCGGAGAAGTGGCAATCGATGATTCCAGCCACGCTCCATCGCAATTACGAGAAAGCGGCGTCGGCTGCCGAGTCGGGCGAAGTTTGCGACGGACCGTTGGAGGTCATGACGTCCAATTTGTCGACCAGCGACTATCACCATTGGCTTGATACCGCGGATCTGGGTTTGTTTCTGTATGAACCCAAACGATATGTGGCCCGATGCAGCGGTGTGCTGCTGGAAATGCTGGCCCGCGGTGTGCCGGTGATCGTGCCGGATCGATGCTGGTTGGCCGATCAAGTTCGATTGGCCGGCGGTCATCGCTCAATCGGTTTCATCTACCAGGATCGCAGCGAGATCCCCGAACTGATGCGCCAGTTCGTGAAGCGGCGCGCCGAAATACATGCTCGTTCGATCGAGCACGCCCGCGTGATCGCCCGACGACACAGCGGCGAGAACGTGCTGCGCGAAATGGGGTTGGCAGCACAGCAATCGCAGCGGGCTGCTTAAGTCATCGGTTCTGGATTGCCCCGTTCCGTTTCTCGTGCTGAATGAAGATCAGAACTGAATCGACAGCATGTACAGCAGGCCGAGCACGGCGCTGAGCGCCAACATGCGGATCGCACCCGACACACTGCCGTACTTCGCACTCGATACATGCGAATCCAGCATCATGCAAATCGCAATCTCGCGTTTCAGGCCACTCATCCCCATCCGCCCAATCTCGTCGGCGAATTCTTCGGTTTGGTCGATCCGATAGGACTGTGAAATCGCAGCCGGATGGAAATGATCCGCATGTCCAATCGCTGGGTGCTTGCCGCGATGTCGAAACGGCAAAATGCACCGGAACGCCAGCACGCACGACAAAATCATCGCGACCAACCAAAGCAAGAATGATGCCGATACCAACGTGCCCCACCAAGCTGCGGGATGATTTTGTTGTGTGCTCGAGTATTCGTGCAATGTCGGAATCAAGACGCCACACAGCGCGCCATTGACGGCCAAAACGGCGGCGGCCTTGGCATCAGCAAAACGAATCCACTCGCCAATGATTTGGTACGTTTCGATTAGGTTCTCGGCTTCCAACGCATCCTGGGTGTCGTCGCACAGTGAACTCGGATTTTGAACGGCAGCGGTTTCGGCGACCGGTTGCAGAGTCGTCGGGTCGTTCTCTTTTTCGTGGCTCTTTTCCATCAGACGTCGTCTTCGATTTTGATGAGGCTATGCGTTACAAGTCGGTTTTCGTACGTTTCCCCAGGACACCGTCAGCGGGAAAATTGTTCACGAATCCATTGTACCGAACTTTTATCGGCTGCTCGTTTCCGAATCGCGATGGCGACAACAACTCGTCCCAGCTTGGCTGTTCAATTGGAAAGGTGGTGACCAATTTCCAGCCCGAACGCGATTTTTTGATCGAATAAACCAACAAGCCCTCGCCCGGTGTGTAGGGCATTGGAAACAAATCTGTTCTCAACAAAATCGTATCGCGATCGTCCCCTCGGATTTCTTCGACGATGCGTGTCCCCGGCGTACGTTCGAGCGATTGCTTGTCGAATTCCGCCACAGCGCCCACGGACTTCGCCGGCGGACCTTCTCGCAGCGACAATCGGACCAAGAAGTCCGTCAAGTTGCCCAATAGCGTTCCACGCCGTGGGAACGCATTCAGCGAATGCCTCGGTAGCCCGAACCCCACTTCGATTCGGTCGCTGAGCCAACGATCGCGTTTGTAACCGTAGGGTGTTTCCACCAAGCTAAGTAAGTATCCGTAGGTGTGTTGCAGCCCAGCATGATAGGCAGGTGGCTGCATGGTGATGTCGGCGCATTGTCCAATCACTCGCAAAGTATCAGGCGATACGATTTCAACACCGGCAAGTTCATCCAAGTTGACCGACATTCCCCAGCGGCTCAAAAGACCACGTTCGATACGGACTCGTTTCAAGTGCCGATACAGTCGCGGCACTTCCTGGCGAAGCAGTTTCGTTCGCGCGGTGTCGGATTCGGCTGCCACCATCTTTGTGGCCAACTTCGGCAATGAACGATCAAGTGACACGAACTGATATTCCTGTGGCAGCCGCTTCTGGGCGAGTGGTGCGTCTACGTCGAGTCTGCCGGTGGCGAAAATCGTCGAGAGTTGCGGTCGGATCTGATCGCCGAACGTCTTGACGACTTTTGCAACGGCTTCTGCCCGACGATCGAGCTCAGGTACACGACTTGTGGTGCGTCAATGTTTTATTCGGGGATCGGCTAATTCGACGGACTGGCGTCCGGCAGCGAAGAATCATAGCGGAACAGCGCACGCCGTCCGGTGTCACTCCGAGTTTTCGTTCAGACGCATCACTCATATTTCACGGCCGTGGCGACGCTGAAGATTCCCCATCGATCGACCAGCATTTGATCACGACCAAAACCCGCCTCGCGGACCAACGCATCCATTTCCGCTTGGCTTCGGCATCGCATCACCCACGGATCGCCGTCTCGATTGGGCAAGACGCGGGCAATCATTTCCTGTTGGGGATGCCACGGTTGATCTGTGTACAGCAATCGCCCGCCATCGATCAGGACATTGGCGACACCCGCTAACGATCGCTCGACGGGTTCGTTGTCGGGGAACAATTCGTACAGCCCCGAAACGATCGCGATATGAACCGACCGATCGCCAACCGCTTCGCGGATCTTCGCTGGATCGAAGGCATCGCTTTGCCGAAATTCGACGCGATCGGAAAGGCCCAGTTCTCTTGCGATCACACTTCCCTCAGCGATTCCACCGGGGTCACGATCGCAAAGAATCGCTCGCAGGGGTAACGACTCATTCCGTTTGAGCGTTTCTAAAACGTATCGGCCAGGTCCCGCCGCGATATCTAGGATCGTGATCTCGCCGAACCGCTCGACCTGCTGTGCGATCGCTTCATCGAGCAAACGTTCCATGTTGATCTTGCGTTGGCGGATCCCCTTCCAACCGATCGAGTCGAGGTATCCTCGGTCGATCAGCCGGCCGATCGGCGTTGTGCCCTCGGCTCGGTTGCGATAGACGTGATCGAGCGATTGTCCCGAATCGAAGCCGTCTCGCCACCCGATTTGAACTCCACGACTGAGCCGACCGACCGTCCCCAGGGAAAGACTTTGAAGTCCGAACCACGCGCGGCTGATCACCGATGGCGGATGTTTCAGTTGTTCGTACTTGGCAAGCGAACCCTTCGCCGCCGTTTCGCTGGGCAATTCGGCGGCCGACGCGTCGAAACGTTCGCGAATGAAGTCGCCACTGCGTCGAATCACGTCGCCGCGACCGGCTTCCCAAAACGTGCTGTGGAAAAAGTAGTCGAGCACCTCGATCTGCTTGTCCGTCGACGACAACCGGTCAAAGAATTGATGCTGGACGTCCTGGCGAACGACATAGTCTTTGCCCGATACGAACATCAGCGTCGGCGTGTGGATAGCGCTGGCATCGTCCACCAAGCGAGTCGACGTGTCGTGCAGGTCCAACAGAATGTTAGTCGCAATTTGAGGGGAAACCAGCGGGTCGTCGGCGTACGCTTTGGCTTGGTCGGCATCGTGCGTCAACATCCCGGGGCGGACGTAGCTCTTGATGAAACCGCCCGGCCGAATGTGGTTCCAAAGTCTCAATGCGGGGATCGCAAAAGGCACATACAGCTTGATTCGAAACGCAGGCGTTGCCATAACAAGGGAACGCACCGGAGCCGCATAGTCGTGGATCCAACTCGCCGCCAGCACCGCGCCGACACTTTGGCCGACGACCGCCATTTGTTTCAGCGGAATCTTGTGTTTTTGCTCGATGTGCTTCGCAAATTCATCCGCATCTTTCACCATTCGCGAAAAACTATCCGCCGCGCCACGCTCGCCGACGGTCCGACCGTGTCCACGAGCGTCCCAGGCAAAGAACGAACAGTCGTCCAGCCCACTGGTGTCGACAAAGTCCTGCCATCGCGCCGAATGCTCGTGCCCGCGATGGAACAACATCACCGCCCGATCGCTAGGGGAAGTGGGTTCCCAGTAGCGGTAGAAAATTTCTTGTCCATCGCTGGCCAAGAAGGAAGATTCAGTTGTGACTCGCATGATGGGCGACTCAGGGTGTTTGAGTGAAGGGAAGTTTTCGGGACGAAGAACTTGGCCTGAGTCACATTCGTCGCACAATCAGCGAACGGAAACTTCAGGCAGCGACGCCTTCAACTAAAAGAGCCCACTAAATCTGCTCGGATTCGCGCGATTTCGATTTCTTCCAAACTTCGCGATCGTCTTTCGGTTCACGCACCAAGCACCATCGAAATTCTTTGTTGCCAGTGATTCGGAGCCCTCAAGTCATTCAACCCCTAAGTGCAGGCTAAATCACGTAGGACAAAGGGACGACTGCAACTGTAAGACCCGAGTAGAGACCATAACGCACCTTCATTAGATCAGGGCTCTCACTTGTGACGCGTTAGGTTTTCGAGCCGATCGGAAAGAGGAAAACGAAGGACGTACTTATGGGGAAAGGCGTAACGGTATGCTTGATGCGTGAACGAAAGCCCGAAACGCAACATATGGGCATATTGTCCAAGGCTTGGTCGGCAACAATCTTGTTGAGCTGGCTGTTCTCTTTTCCAAGAGGCCTTGAGTCGCTTGGCCTCTTCACCGCCATACTGGCTGCGCCAGCGGCTCAGCGTGGTCCATTGTCTGAATGAATTCACCAACGCTCTAATCGGCCGCCAACATGGCATCCGTATCGCAAAGTTTTTTCAGGATCTGTTCTGGTGAATGTCGTCGTTTTTTCGTCATGGAAAGTGCTTCGCCGGGATTGGCTCTCGACGCTCAAAACCCATAGATTAGGTTTTGGGGAACATTTCACGACGTTCACGGAAAAGCGTCAGAAAATTTGTCGTTTCTTAAAAAAATGACTTACTTAGCCGCTTGTCGCCGCGTTAATCTCAGGTCAAAGGTTCCTCGGCGATGCGGATGATCTGCACTCTCTATTCGCCTGTCATTTCATTTTTTGAAAGGTACTAAAAATGGTAAACATCTCGAAGAAGCGTGGTTTCACGCTCGTTGAATTGCTGGTGGTCATCGCCATCATTGGCGTATTGGTTGGATTATTGCTGCCTGCTGTCCAGGCAGCACGCGAGGCAGCTCGACGAATGAGCTGTAGCAACAATTTTAAGCAAATCGGTTTAGCCATCCACAACTACCACTCGGCCTTCAAGCTAGTGCCGATGCAGCAGGGAGGTACTCACGGCGCGAACGGTTCATGGCAGGCCGTCGGCGGAAACAATCAAATTTATTTGTCAGCGTTGGTGGGTTTGACTCCCTTCATGGAGCAACAGGCGCTGTGGGAACAAATCAGTAACCCATTTGTTGTGAGAGAAGGTGGTACCCCCGGAGCGATCTTTCAAGCAATGGGCCCTTGGCCAGGGCGAACGCTGAGTGCAAATACCGACGCCGCCGGCGGTTTTTATGACCCCTGGATGACTGACATTCCATCCCTTCGCTGCCCGAGCGATCCGGGAGTTGGTTTGCCCGCTCAAGGCCGCACGAATTACGGGCCGTGCATGGGCGACTCCACGGATACCACGTGGGGTGGCTACCTCCGTCGGGGCACCTATCTGCAAAACACCAGTGGCAACCCTGCCTATTACGAACGCGTAAGAGCCTCTCAGCGTGGATTCTTTAAATTGCAGCGTCCTTACGCATTTCGTGATGTGCTTGATGGTTTGTCTAACACGATCGCGATGGGCGAGATCGTGACCGATTTGGGTGACAACGATATCCGTACGACTCCAGCAAATCGTGGTACACAGATCACAAGATTGAATGGAGCCACATCCTGCAAGCAATACATTGATCCATTACGTCCTCAGTTTTGGGACCTGGTAAACTTCAGTGGCCGTATCGTCGGAACTGCAGAGGAACGTCGCGGTTTCAAGTGGGCCTACGGCACACCTCTGAATCAACAGGTGTTCACGATATTGCCTCCCAATACGGAACTTTGCACTAATGGAAACTCTTTGACCTTGATCACTATCGCAAGTGCGGGGAGTCGTCACCAAGGTGGTGCACACGTCTTGATGGGCGATGGCGCCGTCAAGTTCATCACCGACTCGATCGAAGCTGGAAGCTCCAACCGTGGGCAAGTCGGCATGTCCAGCACAACCAACGATCCTCTTTCAGTGCCCGGCTCCGCAAGCCCGTTCGGTTTGTGGGGAGCTCTTGGTACTGCCGCATCCCAAGAAGTAATTGATCAGGAGATCTAGTAGACCCATGAAACATTCATTGAAGATATTTTTCGGCATCCTGATGGCTCTGCCACTGGTCGTTGCCAGTGGCTGTTCCGGGTCGTCGGATCCCGAAGTGACGTCGGACGCATCGGAAGTCCAAAATTATTTGGACCAGAATCCCGAATCGGCTAACTTGGACATGGAGCCGCCACCAGATCCGGAATAGGATCGCGTTGACAAGTAGACAGCCAAAGCGTGTCACGGAATACCGTGACACGCTTTTCTTATTTTCATGCTTAACGAACTGCGAAATTCGACTTAGCCATGAGCGGAAAATAAGTGTCCGACATCTTCTGTACGAAGCACGCGAAGGCTAGTTCCCGGCAAAAGGGGGCAAACACTTTTCCGCACCACGTTAGCTGGGTGTTCTGTCTCTAAGGTTTCAGAGGCTTGAATTGTAACGCTGTCATCTGCTTATCGAGTTCTGACTTCAGTTGGATTGCTAGTGGCCCGTCTGCTGGCAGATTTTGTAACTCGTAGGGATCGTTCTTTAAGTCGAAGACTTCCGTCCAGTCAGGACGGCCTGGATAGACGATCATTTTGGCGGCGTCAGTGCGGATGCCATGACATGTCGGAGTGTCACCCAATTCCTTGCGGTAGTACGCGAGAAACGAGTTGCGCCATGAGTCGACTTTTTTGCCTTCGGCCAGTTCTTTGAAACTCGTGCCATGCATGCCGGGATGGGCCGGGATTCCGGCAAGGTCCAGAAAAGTAGGCGCAAGGTCGACGTTAAGAACCATCTCATCAACTAATTTTCCTTTTGGAAACAGTCGCGGGTACCTGACCAGAAACGGCAGTCGCAGACCTTCCTCGTAGAGTGCCCGTTTGTCACCCAGACCGCGTTCGCCGAGGAAATATCCATTGTCGCTCGAATAGACGACAACCGTGTCTTCAGCAAGCTTAAGTTCGTCGAGCCCGTCGAGAAGACGCCCAAGGTTTTCGTCGATGCCCTTGATATGACGTAAATAGTCTAGATGGACCGAGTTGGCGGAAAGTCCGCGTTCCTTTCCAACGTCTTCGGCGGTAAGTGCTTTGTGATAGATGGCGGCCAACGCGACATTAGGGGTGGGACGCGTGGTTTTACCTTCATAAAGATGACGCAATCGCTCTGGTAAATTAGTATCCCCACGACGATTGTGTGGACTCTTGAAACCTAGGACCATCGAGAAGGGTCGGTCATGGTTTGCCGTGAGCCAATCGATGGCGAGGTCTGTGGAGACATCGTCCACCCAGCCATTGGTAGAGGTCATGACGCCGTTGATTTCAAACGGGCAATCTTGATAGATCCCCTGGTTGATGAAGCTGGCCGAATGCTGAAAGCCCGGTCGGGGTCCGGTTTGGTCAAACATGTGCCACTTGCCAAAGTAGGCCGTTTGGTAGCCCGCGTCACGCAGAAGAGTCGCGTGCGTGATCGAGTTAACAGGAAGATGGGTTACATTGTCCATCACCCCGTTCACGTGAGTGTATTGCCCGGTCAGAAATCCGGCTCGACCGGGCGAACAGATCGAATGGGTGATGAAGGCATTGCGAAATCGGACACCTTCGGCAGCGAGACGATCCATCGACGGCGTTTCAAACCATGGGTACCGACCGTTCTCTCCGTGCTCACGCTGTACGACACCCATCGCATCCCAGCGTTGGTCGTCGGCGATAACAAATATGAAGTTAGGCTTACCCTCGGAAGCACCCAGCGGAGCAGCTTTGGCGAGAACGAGAGAGGTCAGCGCCAAAACGACGACATGACTTAACGAATGCAGGGCAGACGATTTCATAGGAATGCTCATTAGTGAGATTGCTGTCGCTCGGCCATTGTGGAGCTAGACTGAACGGTAGCTCAAGTTAGGTTACAAACCTGTTGTAACACGCCATTGGAATTCGCAGCTGCCAATTCATCCCAACGGAGCGTCAAATTACGGACAATTCACGATCGACCACAGTCCGTCAGTTAAGCGAAAACGGTGGGCCGCAACGACGGGTGATTGATCGAAGCGATTTGCGATTCGGAACCAACGGTCGGCGAAAAACCGAAACACTGTTCGTCGCACCTTTTCACGGCGGTGGCGATTCCAGTTTTTAGTCAAGTGAATTCTTCGGGAGTGCAGGATACCGAAGCCGTTGACAGTCGTGCTAGCGGTATTTCGTTAGGCGGCATCCTGGGCACCAACTCGCTCTATGGATTTCAACTTTGTCGGAACGATTGCGACAACGAATCCTCTAAGACCCAGGATTTGCCATTAACTCCACCCGGCTTGTCGACGTCTGAGAGCCGTTCGGTCAGTCTGCTTTGGACAAACACAGGAACAAATGGCGGTGGGATAGGTCGTCGCGGGAAAAGCTTCGCACGGACGGGGCAGGAGCGAAAAGAGTGGCCAATTACCTCTCGATTGGTCCCTTCCTTTCGCAGCGAATCACCCTCTGCTGACATCCTATTCTTGCAAAGTGACTGGACGCTGATTGCGGGATTTCATCAGTTGATCCAAGCGTTCGGTGTCAATCTTCCCATCCTCATCGACTAGCAATTCTGCATTGGGAGCGAAGCGTTCGTGCTCGCGAATTTCTCGAAGTAACTCAGCGATCTGTCGCAGTCTCTCGTCAGCAGGTGTTGCAAAATCGAAAGCCAGAGGCTCCGCGTCGGGTAGCGTACCGTAAACACGCTCCGATATGAGTCGGATCGCGGCGTACGTGTCTGACAGTCCAATAAGCAAATAGGGGCGAAGCCACTCGGTTCCCGACGCTTCTCGCGCATCGGTGCGTTCCATCGCCGCGACCTGCAGCACACGCTGCGAAGCGTCACCCTTGAGGAGTTGCAGCACTGCCAGCGAAACGGTTGCTTCTTCGTCGGTCAGTTTAGGCACTTTGTGACCATACCATTGTGCCAAGTGTCCGGCAGTCTCTCCTAAGGATTGATCCAAATGGCAAAGGTTGCAGGCTGAGGGGCGCGTCGTTTGTATGACCGAAAGTGCGCTAGGGCTCGAAATGGTGTGAGAACGGATCGTTTTCAAGAGACCATACACGGTATGCGGCATATGACAGTTGGCGCAACGGCTGCCACTTGATTCGATCGGATGATGCGTGTGCTTCGACCCCAGTTCGCGGTAGGCTTCGTGGCACTGAAAGCAGGACTCGTCCCCTCGCATGCCTGGTTTCAATTGATCGTCTCGCCACTCTTCCATTCGTTCTTCGTTGGTTTCATGCATGGTGTGACACGTGAGGCAGGTCATGTCACTTTCTTGAGCGCATTCGGATTCAATCATCCCGTTGTAGGCGCGTCCTGAAACACGCGTCTGCCCATCAGGCCAGAAATTGTCACTCGGCGCCATGGGCCCCTCGATCCTAAGCCACGTTGCGAGATCAGGATTCCGCAAGTGCTCGCGACTCATACGAACCACGCGATATTCGTTCACGTCCTTGTTGACTTGCCCAGGGCGAAAAGCCGGCCCGTCGTTGTAAAACACTTGCGTGTCACGCGGCATGATAAACCCGATGGAGTGACATCGCGCGCATACATCACGTTGTTCCTGGACATCGAGTTTCATTGGATCGACGATGCGGTCGACGCCGCCGTTCTTGGAAGCCTCGTTATGCACCTGGATGTGTTGCTCACCCGGACCGTGACAGGCCTCGCAAGAAATTCCAAAATCAACAACCTCCGAATTCCAAATTCGGGAATCGGTCACACTTCGCCCAGAGGTGACTTGTTGTCGAGGATGAGTGGAGTGGCAATGAATACACGTCGAGTTCCAACAGCCAGCATCCAGATCGTACTCGAGCTCGGGAGGTCGAAGGAAAGCAGCTCGGCGATGAACCCAACGCTCTTGGTCAATGAGATAGGTAAAAGGAAGCAACTTCGGTGTTTTGGGGACGTCGACTTGCTCGTACCAAAACACGTGCATATGGTGCGAACCCGTCATCATCACAAGACGAGACAGCGGCGCAAGACCGCTTCGTGAATCAATCATTCGAATGAAGAATTCGCCGTCAGACTGTTCAAAGCGAAATGTCTCACCCTCGACATTGATAGTTTGGTCGCCTTTGATTGCCTCAGGAGCAGTCGATTCGTTGATCGGCTGCGTCATTGTTCGGTGGTACGAGTAGTGCCACGACTGATGCTGCTCGGCATGGCAGCTCACACAAGATTCAGATCCGACATAACCTTTCGCGGGAACAACTGTGGGGATGGCGGAAATCAAGCGTGCGGCAACGTGAGGCGGGGCCATGGGATCAGGCGGGGCCATGGGATCAGGCGGGGCCATGGGATCAGGCAGGGCCGCTACCTCCACCATCACATCAAGCTCCTTCGAAACGGATTCGCCTTTCTCTTGAATCGACTTGTCAGCGCACCCCGATACCAGGCACAGAAGAAGAGCTAGAACGAAAACAATCAACTTTGGCACCGCGACACCTCCGATGAACAGCAGGCAAGATCTCGCTTCCAGGCTACTAAACTGCCAACATCGAGACGTTCCACTGATTCTATCCGAAGAGGGAGGATTGCGGGTAAGGAGGCGTCTTGTTGATGGTTGCAAGAGGTCTCTTGGAGGGCAGGATCTTCCCCACGCAACTCTTCAATTTTTGTCAACATCAACCGGCGACGAGACCATCCTGAATGAAGCGAGCCTGATACTCGAATCTAGTTTGAGGCAACTGGCGATCTACTCAAAGAAAGGAGAACTGCGCAGTATCTGGGCGGAAGTCGCACGAGTTGTTTCGTTGCGTTGCCCGCTAGCGATCCACCAGCGGAACGGTTCGTTGATCCTGGACGCTTCGAATCGCCGTTTCGATAATCTGCTGGCCGATGCGAGCGATTTCCGGTGACAGCGGGCCCTCGATCGGCATATCGCTGGCTAGTTTCGTCAGCGAGTACTCGATTCCGTTTCGCTCGCCGGCGGGCAACTCGTCCACGGGATGATCAAAGCCTTCGGGGCGATCACTCGTTTGCACACGCAGCGTCTTCTCGTAGTCGTAAGCGGAAATCGTACCCTTGGTCCCTCGCACAACAAAGCCGCACTTGGGTTGCGGCTGATGAGTCCACGGATCGGTGAACGTACCCCACCGCGTCTCGAACTTTGACAAGCCGTGCTCGTAACGTGCGATCGTGATGCTGTGCTCATCGACTTCCAAGCCATCCGCTCCGGCCGTCACACAGGTCACGTCAACTGGCTTTTGACCTCCGTTGAACCAAGTCCCCAACGTCACGCCGTAACCGACATAATCACGCAGCGAACCGCCACCCGCTTCGGCGCTGTACCACCAACTGCGTTGTTTGTCCTCGGCGGTCGGTTCATGCTCGGCTTTGCCGGCGCCGTGATACAGCGGACCACGATTGCCGCCGTAGTAATGCACTTCGATGATCTCTCCGATCAGGCCCTCGGTGATCAACCGGTGAGTCGTGAAATAGACTGGCTCCCAACGGGCGGGCCAATTGATAATCAATCGCTTGCCCGTTTTCTCAGCGGCATCGATCATCCGGTCGGCGTCGTCCAACGAAGCTGCGAAGGGCTTTTCGACAAATAGGTGGGCGCCGAACGGAGCGATCCGCTCGACCCACAAAGCATGCTCGCCAGTGGGAGGGCAGAGGATCACCAAGTCCGGATTGGTCGTTTCCATGCAAGTGGCATAGTCAGTGAACACCTTCGCATCATCGATTCGAAGCGATTCGATGGACTCGGCCATCGATTCACGCCGCTCGTCGCAAACTCCGACCAGATCAGCGTCTGGATGATCGACCACGTTGCGCAGCAGGTCACCCATATGCATATGAGAGAAATTGATTCCGGCGATTCGCCATCGTTTTGACATCGTGTCTCTTTGATTCATGAGGAAGGCGTCGACGAGTGCTCTGTCAACATTCAATTTTAGGTTTGGCACTTTCGTGGCGTAAGCTTCCAGCCTGCGATTTCCAATATCTGCGCATTGGCAGGCAGGATGCCTGCCCCACGTTTTAATATTGACAGAGCACGAGGGGCAAAGGCATCGATTGGTCGTTGGTCCGCGAACAGAATCAGCGACGGACCACATGGTAACGATCGGTCTCGTTCAATAAACTGGTGTCGACTCGATTAACCGGAACGATCTTGAGTTCGATGGACTCAGGACAAAGTGAACCCTGCCAGGGAAACCAACATGTCCTACAAAGTCAGCATCCTCGCAGCGTTCGTTTGTCTGATGACGGATGCTGTTTTGCTCAGTGGAACATCTCAGGCGGCTGAAACGCAGTCACGCGAGCGAACGTCTGTCGACCAGAAGGCAGGAACAGTTCTCAACAATGACTTCTCCGACGAGGCCGTTGGCGTTTACACGGATGACGATTTTAAATCCGATCGCGACTGGGGCGATGTGCGGTGGGCGCACTTTGATGATCGAGCGGAGATCGTTCTTGAGAATGGTGACAAAAAGCTGAGGCTGACGTTTCCCAAGGGCCAGTTTGGTCACGCCAAGACAGGTGGGAATGCCGCTATTTCGTTCGATCCGCACAGCGAAATCTTCCAGCGATTCACCGTCCGATTTGAGCCAGGATTTTCGTTCGTCAAGACCGGCAAGATTGTCGGTCTGGGAAGCGGTGGTGCCAGTTGGACGGGCGGGAACGTGCCGCGAGAAGGCCAAGGTTACTCGTCACGATTCATTTGGGATCGAGACAACGCAGCGGCAATGTATCTCTACCACATGGATCAACGCGGCAAATGGGGTGACGTCGTCGATCTCGGTTTCAAGTTTGAAACGGGAACCGATTACACGTTGACACAGCGTGTCAGCGCGAACACCGCAAATAAGAAGAACGGCATCCTGCAAGTTTGGGTTAGCGAAAACGGTGGGCCGCAACGACGGGTGATTGATCGAAGCGATTTGCGATTCGGAACCAACGGTCGAGGGAAAACAGAAACACTGTTCGTCGCCCCTTTCCACGGTGGCGGCGATTCCAGTTTTGCGGCCAAGGAAACGAGCTATCTGACAGTCGATGATTTTCTTGTTTCAACCACCAAGTTCAGTGATCTTCCGTAGCGACACGGTCAGTGCGAGTTGATTTCTGTTTGTGCTTTGGCGTCTAAGATACGTCTTTCGCAAGAATGTAAGTGGTTGGGCATCAGCACGTAGCGGAATAACTTTCGCTTCTCTTTCGAGGGAGGGCTCGTCACGTACAAAGAATGTGCAACCACACTTTGCGAGAACGTACTGGTATAGTATTCCGAAACAGGGATGGACCTGATGCCGAGGGTGTTCGGCAAACATCTGCGTTGATGGACTGGCTTGGGTGCTGCTCAAATGAAGTGGAAGAATTTGCTGCTGGTCTTCGTCGGCGTGGCTGTTTGTGGGGCGGCATGGTTTTCCTACTTGGGTCGCCGGCAACCGCGGACCGTCGTGATTTCGACGGGCTCCGAACTCGGTGTCTATTACCGGGTTGGAAAGGAAGTGGGTGAATCCTTTGCCAAACGTAACTCGCCTATTCGCTGTGAAATTGTGTCGAGCGCGGGGAGCCACGAGAACGTCACTCGGCTGCAGAATGGGACGGCGGATGTTGCGATTCTGCAAAATGACGCCGTTGCTGACGAGAGCGTTCGCAGTTTGGCAATGCTCTACACAGAAGTCCTGCACTTAGTTTGCCGAAAAGAGTCTGGCATTGAGTGTTTGAACGACTTGATCGATCACCCCACAAGTCTTGGGTCGCAGTCGGGCGGAACGTATCCCCTGGCAACCGAACTTCTGCGATTCTCACGCGTCAACATTCCAGCTCACCATCAGCATCAACTGGGGTTCGAGAAGTCTGCCGACGCGCTGCGTTCGGGAGACATCGACGCTGCTTTTTTCTTGGTGGGTCTGGGTGCCGAGATCATCCAAGAATTGGTCGCCCGACCAGAATTTGAATTGGTGCCGATTCAAATTCGCTCTGTAGGAAAAGAGGACACGTTCGTTTCGGAGCGGGCGTTCATCGAAGGGTTTCGGACGCACTATCCGCATGCGACTTATGCAGAAATACCGTTGATGTCGTACGACGGGAATCCGACGACGCCGACGCCTTCGGTCGGGATTGGCGCCGTGTTGGCTTGCCGAGAGAGTTGGGATGAAGAGCTCGCGCGAGATTTGGTTCAAACCGTTTTCGCACATCGAGCGGTTTTGGGAAGGAAGATATCGCTTCTCAGTGGACTCGACGAACAGTCGAGCCAAGTTCAGTTGCAGTTCCCATTGCACCGCGGCGCGGAAGCTTATTATCGTCGAAACGAACCTGGTTATTTGGCAGAGAACGCAGAGTCGATTGGGGTGCTGATCACGGTGGCGCTATTGCTCGCCAGCGGCCTGCATGCGGTCAAGAAATGGATAGATCAGAAACGCAAGAATCGGGTGGATGTCTACTACGAGCGAGTTCAAAAAATACTCGGTTCAATCGCGGGAGAAAGTCCTTCGGATTTTGATGACGCCGTAAGAGACCTCGAGGACATTGAGTCGATCGCTTGCCACGAACTGATCAGTGAACGACTCGATGCTGACCATTCCTTCGTCATCCTGCAAAACATGATCTTTCGTTGCCGCGCAGAGATTGAGCGGGCGCAGGCTGCAGTCAACAAGCCCGTGGAAAAAGCGTGATGCTCTGCCGGCGGTTCAACGCCGGATGAGACAGTGGGAAGCTCCTCAGCTCCGGATGTCTACCAGGGTGGCGATAATGAACCACGCACGCTGACCGAGCCGTGCCGGCAGCAACGACGAGGCGGTCAAACGCGAAATCGTTCCGAGCATTTCACCCACTGCGGTGTGGTCTTTTTTAAATCGCGCCGATGTTCTGCCGCATCGAAGTACGTACTGGCTTTTCCCAAAGATTGATGATCCCGATGCTTGGAACGCTCCGGTTCTGGAAGTCTGCGACACCTACCGTAATGCCGTCGAGCTTTATCACAGGCACGGGATTCAAACGGTCTCGATTGATGAGCAGACTGGCATCCAAGCACTGAAGCGAATTTCCGCCGATCTGCTGTTGACGCTGGCGAAGATGCTCAGCAAACCCGGTGTCCACTATCACACAACCTCAACGACTGGCGGGTTCGGCTGGGGCGCGCCAGAGCGTCTTGCCGAAACCCGTTCGCATCAAGGCCGGAAGCAGCACAGCTGCCCCGACGAAAGCAACGGCCAACAAGGCCAGCATGAACATGGCGAATCGCTGGGTGGGAATGAACCGGGACAATCCGTAGACCATCAACGCCAATCCGCAAACGACGGTGGTTTGCAACATGGCCCATCCACAATGCCGGACAGCGCCCACCGTCGCATCGTGGCGATTCTTTCCCGCTGCTCTTTGTGAACGAAACCGGGCCAGCAGGTGAACGGTATCGTCAACGGCGATGCCGAGCGCGACCGATGCCGTCATGACCGATCCAATGTCCAGTGGTGTGCCGGTGTGCCCCATCCATCCGAACAACAGCAGCGTTGGAACGATATTAGGAATCATGGCAATCAAGCCGCCAAGAACGCTGCGCAGGTATGCCATCATCAGCACAGCGATGATCACTAACGCTGCCAAGAAACTCTTGAACAGATCACCCAGCAGCAATCGCTGGGTTTGTTCAACAATCACGAAGTGACCCGTCACCGAGGCGGTTCCTAAAGTACCGACTGTTTTGTCGGCAGTTTCCTCGATGGCCTGAATCATCTCACCAAAATCTCCGTTGTTATCTTTCGGCGCGACGTCGGTTTGGAAGATTCTCAAAGCAATCCGCCATGTGGGATTGGGGCCGCTTCCGCTGAGGAAACCCATCGCTTGGATCGGAGATGTTGGATCTTTCAGCGTTGACGTGATCGCGCTACGACGTATCACTGCCGCCATCGATCCGCCATTCATTGGCGCTGGCAGAAAGTTCGCGGCCGATAGGACTCCGCCGATGTTCTCGATCTGCCTAAGTTTGCCGTGCAGCCGCGCGATGGCTTCATATTGGTCAGGCAATTCGACGTCGTCGTTGAAATCGATGATTACATCGCCGCTAAGAGTGGCACCGATGTTCTTTTCAAACCATCGGTAACTGGTGCGCAAGTCGCTGTCAGACGCAAACATTGCTGGCACGCTAACCGAGGTGCGTAAGTCTGTCAGTCCTATTGATGCGATGATCGAGGATGTGGCAAAGACGGAAAAAACCAGCCAGGGCGGTGGCAAGGCGATACGTTCCCACCCTCGATCTCGCAATCTCCAGGATTCCCTGCCGGAGCCGAATCTCTTTGAGGTTCGTTTCGCTTTGCTGTACATCATCGCGCCAGGCAATATCAGTATCAGCATCGCAAGCGTGGCAACGATACTGCCAGCCCCGACCAGACCGAACACCCAAACCGGTTGGAGCCTAACCAGCGCTAAAGACGACAATCCAACCACTGTTGTCAGTGTTGCAAAGATGCACGGGCGAACACCGCGTTTCATCGCCTCGGATGCGCATTGGGCGCGACGGTTCACGTCGGACGTTTCACCATCGCGTGACGGATCATCCGGTGCTTGGCCGGCCAAATCAAGGTAGTAGTTACACAGGTGGATGCCGGCCGAAACCGTCAGCACGAAGACCAGCGGTGGAAGCACGATCAGCACCGCATTCATCGTAAGACCTGCGTAATAGACCACCGCGAGCGCAAGCCCTTGGCCGACGGTCGCCGTGCCGACCACAGCGCCGGTCATCGGCACGGATCGAAGGAAAATCCAGCACAGCAACACCGCCACCAATGACGACGGGAGCGAGAACTGATTGATGGTCTCAATCGCCGCGGCGTCAACTTCGGTACCATCAACCGGTCCACCAACCATGGCAACTTCGTGAGTGCTGACACCAGCTGCCGCGGCAATGCCTCGCCGAAGTTCCGGGATAACCTCTCGGTGGCGCGGCGAGGTGTGCATTGCCAGCGACAGCATGATGCACGTTTGATGGCCATCAGGGCCAACGAGAGAGCCGGCCAACCGCTGGGTCGCCGCGTGAGGGCTCGCCCGCAGCGGCGGACCGGATAATTGGTCTCGAATCATGCCGCCGTCCCGAAACCAGTCCAACGGCGGACGATCGGATGGATTTACTGGATTGCTTGGGTTGCCCCATTCGGCCGACTGTGGCCGTAGATAGTCTCGAACTCGATCTAGCGACGGGGCATCAAGCTCACACCCCGGCCAAGAAACCAGGACGACATCAGTGATTCCAAAACGGATCACGAAACGCGCGAAATCCTTCCGCAACGGAAGCGATTCCGGCAACCAAGCCGCTGGTATATTGCGTAGCGTCGCGATCGACGCGGCCGAGTGGATTGCAGCGGGAACCGCCAGTACCATCAGCGCCAGCCCGCCGATGATTAGTCTGTGTCGATAGCGTGAGGCGGTGGGAGAAAGTTGATTCAAAACTTGGGCCGATTGATTTAGGATACGAGGATCATGTTTGTTCATAAAAATCGACTGCGGCACTTGCTGCGTCCGCCGCATTACCGCGACGCCGAGCACTTTCGAACCGAGGTTCGGCAGTTATTCGTGCCCTCGTGGCAATTCGCTACCACCGCATCAGAGTTGTCGCGAGATGGCGACTTTCAAACGCTCACGTTGTTGGACACCCCAATCCTAATTCGGAACTTCGGCGGCGACATTCGGGCTTTCATAAACGTTTGCCCTCACCGCCATTCGATGCTGACATGCGCCGCGTCAGGAAATTCGCCGGTGCTGAAATGTCAGTATCACGGTTGGCAATTTGGGGTCGATGGAAAAACGCGAAAGATACCCGAACCGAATGCGTTTCGACCATGGGATCGCGAAAACTCAATGCTGACTCCCGTGCGACTACAGCGCTGTGGCGATTTGCTGTTTGTAACGTTGTCAGATTCCGTTCCGGAACTAAGTGATTGGATGTCGCCTATGTTCGAAGAGGTCGAATCCCATTTTACCACGCCACTTCATCGGATGGGCGAGGTGTGGGAGTTTGATGCGGCATGCAATTGGAAAGTACCCGTGGAAAATACACTGGAATCTTATCATGTCGCAGAGGTGCATCCGGACTGGTTGGGCGGAGTGTTGCCGGAAGAAAAATTTACTCAGCACCATCTTGATCCCCGTTACACCACACTGCATTACTTCGCCGACAATAAAGCGGACCGCAAAATGGCGGACGTCTGTCGGCAACTTGGCGGCAAGTCCACCCCGGGCTACCGTCACTGGCACATGCACCCGAACCTCGTATTTGTCGTCACCGAGACGTTTAACTACTTCGTCAGCTGCCAGCCGACCGGGCCAACGACGTGCCGATTGCGAAGCCGCATGTATCCGCTGTGGGGCACCGCACGCACGCCTTGGCGAAAATTGGTTCGCTTTGTTGCTTGGCGAATCGGTCGCCGAATGATGCGAGGTGTCTTTGAACAAGATCGCACGGTTTTTGGAGCCCAGCAGCGAGGCATCGAGGCCAGCAGCCATCGCGGGGTGATTGGTATTCGAGAAGAACGTATTCACACCTTTCAGAAATACGTATGTGAACATACGAACATTGCACCTGAGGTCGAGCCCTTTGACGGGCCAGAATCCGACGCTGCGAAATCCGACGCTGCGAAATCCGAAGTGCAGAAATCCATCGCCGAATCGTCACAAACGACACCTATAGAAAATGACGATGCTCCCAACGATACGTTGGTCGTTGACGATTCGTCGGACTGATCTACCATCTTGTTTGTGTCCCACCCAGCTGGTTCCTAGTATTCCGACGCGGCTCAAGCCACGGGTAGTGAATTTTGTTAATGATCCCAACCAGCCAGGATCGTTAGTAAGATCCACGAATGTCAACGCGAGAGATAGAGCTGCGTCGGAATACTAGTGCGATCGGATCCCCCTCCCGCTCCCGCCCCGATCATTTCGCATGAATCTACTTGAAACCATCTGGACGTCGTTCGCGACAGATCTTGATCGACCGCGGCTGACGTTTCTTTCTGATAACAAAGAATCGACTTCCTTGACGGGCAGAGAGATCATTCAAGCGGTTGATAGCCAAGCGGCCGCGCTTCGGCTGCTGGCGGACCCAGGCGACCGCGTTCTGTTGGCGTATCCGGCGGGGCTGGATTTCGCGATAAGTTTTCTTGCCTGTTTGCGATCTGGATTGCTGCCGGTCCCGGTAAGCTCGCCAAAGCCTCGCCGACCGCTGTCCCGTTACGCGACGGTGGCCCGGGATTGCGACGCCCGCTTGGCGATCACCAGTGATCGGATTCTTCAGCGGTCCGATGTCAACGTCAGTCCCAATATTCGCTGGACCAGCCCCGATGAATTCGGTGGCAAGCGACGGGATGACCTTGTGAGAGACGTTTCTTGCGATGGACTCAACGACACGATGGGTTTCGATCGCAAGCCTGATGACTTGCTGTTTTTGCAGTACACATCGGGTTCGACATCGTCGCCCAAGGGCGTCATGGTCAGTGACCGCAACGTCATGACCAATCTTGCGTCGATCGAAGCGGGGTTTCAAATCCAAGAAATTGAGCCCTCTCGCCGAGTCGTTTGCAGTTGGCTGCCCACTCATCACGACATGGGCTTGGTGGGCGTGTTGTTGTCGTCCCTGGTTCACGAAGGGCAAGCGGTGTTGATGTCACCGACCAGCTTCGTAGCCTCGCCCATCCGGTGGCTTCAAGCGATGTCCGATTACGCCGCGACGATCACGGTCGCGCCGACATTCGGGTACCACTGGGCGACGTCAAAGATCGCACGACATCAACTTGAAGGAATCGA
This sequence comes from Rubripirellula tenax, assembly GCF_007860125.1. Lineage (NCBI taxonomy): Bacteria > Pseudomonadati > Planctomycetota > Planctomycetia > Pirellulales > Pirellulaceae > Rubripirellula > Rubripirellula tenax. The sequence continues at coordinate 573,426 of NZ_SJPW01000005.1, read as the reverse complement.
CCTCAGCTCGCTGCAAGTCGCCGCCTGTGGTGCCGAGCCAGTTCAAGGTTCGGTCCTGGACCAGTTCGCAAAAAAATTCGCCCCGACAAGATTCAAGGCGGAGACATTTTATCCCTGCTATGGACTTGCAGAATCGACGCTAATGGTCACTGGTACCGACCGTCAAGCATCGATCGCAAGAGGCGGCCCCAGTCGACTGAACATCAGCCGCCGCAGGCTGCGCGAAGGGGTCGCGATAGTAGTGGACGGTCATCAAGAGGGGCATCAAGAGGGGCATCAAGACGATCGTGATGATGACGTTGATACGATCGTTAGTAGTGGTGTCGTTCATGGCGAAGGACGAGTTGCGATCTGTGGCATCGCAACTGAAACGACGCTGCCAGATGACCTCGTCGGTGAGATTCGCGTTCAATCCCCAAGCGTTGTTATGGGGTACTGGAACAATCCATCGGCTACCAAAGAATCGTTTCGCAGTGACTCGCCGCTGAGTGACTTTTCGGGGCGTTGGCTGCGAACCGGTGACTTAGGTTTTGTTCACAGAGATGAGTTGTACGTCACCGGTCGAATCAAAGACGTCATCATCATCGGCGGTCAAAATCACTACCCGCACGATATCGAACTGGCTGCCGACGAGGCGATCAAAGGTGTTGCCGCCGATTTGTTGGTGGGTGGCTTGGCCGCATTTTCGATCCCGCCGGGTGACCAGGATCTGGCTCCGGGCGGGTTGCTGCTGGCGATGGAGCGTGTCGTACTTTGTTGTGAGATGCCACGAACGTTCAATCCGGCTATCGCCTCTGACGTCATCGAGGCGGTTCGACTTGCCGTCGCCAAGACATGTGATTTAACCGTGGACGAGATATTGCTGGTTCGACCGGCGTCGTTGTCGCGGACCAGCAGTGGGAAAATTCAGCGTCAGTTGAATGCCCAGCGGTTTCGGAATCACGATTTTTCCACCATCGCTCATTTCCGCGGGATCGACGAGTTGGACGGCAAAGTCTTCCCGGACTTACGCCGCTGGTCCAGCCGCCCCGGCGGGCGACAAATCGTGCGGCAAAAAATTGAGAACGCGATCCTGGCTTACATCGCTCAAGAGTCGGGCGACGAGACAACCTTTGTGAGTTCCGAAACACCATTCGCCGACATGGGAGTCGATTCGATGTTGGCAGTTCAGCTGAGCAGTCAGCTGCAGCGGTGGCTTGGTGTACCGTTGTCGGCTGTGGTCGCGTGGTCGCACCCAACGCCGAAAACCTTGTCGCAGTATCTAGCCGATCAAGTGTTTGGTATCGAGCCGACTGAAAGGTTTGGCTCGTCTATCCTGGAAAACTTGCCAATGAACGAAGAAGAATTAATCGCGATGATTGAACAAATGAATGACGAAGATGCCGCGGAATTGCTCGCGCAGCTGGAAGGCAATTCGGCGACTTGAACACCGCATGTTAGCCGCAAGGCTGTCCAACGCATTTGCGTGCTCGTTCGACGATCGCGGCCATAACGGCGGCCGGTTGATCGCGGAAGAAGAAGTGTCCGCCGGGAAACGAGCGAACCCGCAAATCGTTGGCGACGGCTTTCCAACTGGTGGATGACCGAAGTGTCACCACCGGATCCTCCGTTCCCAATAACGCCAAAACGCCACATTTCAATGGTGGATCAGTGTCCATCGCATAGGTTTCCAGCAAAGCAGCGTCGGCTCGCATCACCGGTAACATCAGATCGAGTAGCTCCTTGTTTTCGGCGATCGCCGGCGGAATCGCGTGGTAGCCTTTGTCCAGTACTTCGAGGAATTCGTCGTCGGACATTTCGTGGATATATCCATTCGACGGACGCTCGCCTGTTCGCGGTGGTCCACCTTCACTGAGGACCACAACCAACGGCAGTTCGGTATCGGTCGGTGCCAGCTCGCGGGCCACTTGGTAACCCAATAATGCGCCGGCGCTGATGCCAAAGGGAATGATTGGCGCGTTCAATTGCCGTAGTTCGGCTGCGACATCAACAGCAATGCTTCTGATGTCGGTTCGCAATTCTTCGTCGAGCCGGCTCTCGCGTCCCGGAAGACGAACAGCGATCAGCGAAAAATCGTTTGGCACCAAAGACCGCCAGACTGAAAACGCTGCCGTTCCCGAGCCTGAGTACGGAAAACCAACCAACACAGGTGTGCCTTTTCGGTACTGAATCGGATCTAACCAGACCGACGAATCGAAGTCGTAAGTGTTCATAAGTGGATCGTTGCAATTGAGGGATAGCCTAGGTACTGTAATCCGTAAAGCCTGGCCCCCCAACTGGACATTTGTAAATCACCTAGGAGTGGTCAACGTGTCAGATCTAACACAGCGTGTCTCATCGCTTAGCGAGTCTCGAAAATCTCTACTCAATCGGGTTCTCGCTTCTCGACCATCGTCGACCGAGGCGATCGCTGTTGTGGGAATGGCGTGCCGCTTTGCCGGCGCTGAAAATCTAAGTGAGTATTGGGACGTCATCCGCAACGGCAAAGTGATGGCTAGGGAAGTGCCGCCAGATCGATGGGATGTGCGCGGTGTCTACGACCCATCCCCGGACGTCCCCGGGCGCACGGCGGCCAAGTGGGCGTGTTTGGTCGACGGCGTCGAACGATTTGATCCGGTCTTCTTCGGCATCACGCCGCGCGAGGCTAGCCGAATGGATCCGCAGCAGCGAATGATGCTGCAGTGTTCTTGGCAAGCGATCGAACACGCGAGAATCGATCCCCGTCGTCTCGCAGAGAGACCGACCGGTGTCTTCGTTGGCGTGGCCCAAACGGACTATGCCCGAGTGATGGCCATGTATGACAACTCGTTCTTTTCGCTTGACGCGCACTGTGGGACGGGCGGGTCGCTATCGATTTGCGCCAACCGAATCTCATATGTCATGAATTTTACGGGTCCCAGCATGTCGATGGACACGGCTTGCTCATCGGGATTGGTGGCAGTTCAAAACGCGATCAACTCACTGCGACGGGGTGAGTGCGACGCCGCGCTTGCCGGTGCGGTGAACGTTTGCTTGACTCCCGATACGTTTGTATCGCTTTCGAAAGCGCGAATGCTGTCGCCATCCGGTGGTTGCCGTCCGTTCGACGCGTCCGCCGACGGTTACGTCCGCGGCGAAGGGTGCGGTGTGGTGGTTTTGAAACGGATGTCAGACGCGGTTCGCGATGGCGATCGCGTGTTGGCGTTGATTCGTGGATCGGCAACCAACCACGGTGGCCGGACTTCGGGAATTAGTGCTCCGAATGGTTCGGCGCAAAAACGCGTTATCGAAGCGGCCATGAAGGACGGAGGAATTAACGCCGAACAAATTGGCTACATCGAAGCTCACGGCACCGGCACGCCGCTGGGCGACCCGATCGAAACGGACGCTCTGGGAGAAGTGTTTGCCAAACGGTCCGATGATGACAAACCGGTTTACTTAACGAGCGTCAAAGCGAACATCGGCCACACCGAAATTGCCGCCGGGATGGCTGGTTTGATCAAAGCGATCTTGATTTTGCGCAACGGTGAAATCCCAGCCCAGGCGAATCTCAAGTCACTAAATCCGAATTTGAAATTTGACGGATCGCGAGTGCAAATACCGACGGAGCTGCTGCCGTGGCCAGCGGATCGACCGCGAATCGCAGGTGTCAGTTCGTTCGGCTTTGGCGGTTCGAACTCGCATGTCGTTCTGGAACTGCCCAGTGAAAATGAAGCCAGTGAAAATGAAGCGACTGATCCGGCGGTCAAATCGAATGTTTTAAGGAACGGGAATGGGGTCAAAAACGGAAAAACGAACGGAGCGATCAACGGAGACCATGCCGTCGGAGACTCTGATGTCGGGCCGGCGAGTTCGATGTCGCGGATTTTGGTTCTGTCGGCACCGTCCGCTGCGGCACTGAAACGCCAAGCGGCTTGCTATCGTGACGCGGTCAGCGAGTTAGACGTCAGCGATTTAGACGCATTCTGCAACGTTGCCGCGACCGGTCGCGCCAAGTTTGATCATCGCGCCGTGGCATTCGGTGATGACGCCAGCAAGATTACCGCGGGACTTGACCGCTTGGCCGAGGGCCGACGAGGACCGACGATCCGCAGTGGCCGTTCGGTCGCAGCCACGACCCCCACCGTCGCGGCGCTGTTGACCGGCCAGGGCAGTCAGTATGTCGGCATGGCATCCGGTCTGTATGATCGCAGCGCGGTGTTTCGATCGGCGATGGACGCTTGCGACCGAGTCGTCACCGAGGTGCGAGGGCGATCGCTGTTGTCTGTCATCCGTGGACAAGACGATAGCGACGGTCTGATCGACGATACGGCATGGACTCAACCGGCGTTGTTCGCCGTTGAATGGTCGGCGGCCAAGCTTTGGCAAAGTTACGGTGTTCAATTTGACCTGCTGCTGGGTCACAGTTTGGGTGAGTTCGTGGCCGCAACGATGGCGGGCGTTTTCGACTGGGAAACGGGGCTGCGATTGGTCTGCCGACGAGCCGAATTGATGTCTTCGCTTCCATCCGGCGGTGCGATGGCGGTCTTGGCCGAGGCAGCCGACGCGGCTCAGCGGCACATCGATGCCGCTGGTATCAGCGATGTATCGGTCGCCGCCGCTAACGGCCCTGCGAATACGACGATCTCTGGCCCCGAAGCATCTGTGGACGCAGTCATCGCCGTGGCTGAAGCGGACGAAATCTCGGCGACGCGGTTGTCCGTTTCGCACGCATTTCACAGTGAACTGATGCAGCCCATCCTGGATCCTTTTCATGACTTCGCCGCCGGATTCGACTACGCAGAGCCGTCGATCCCGATCGTGTCAAACTTGACCGGTAAAATTGAGATGGGCCGAATCTTTAACGCCGACTATTTTACGCGGCAGATTCGGGAAGCGGTTCGCTTTGCGCCGTGCATTGACGCGATGGTCGAAGATGGCATCGACGTGACAATCGAGCTTGGACCGCACGCGGTGCTTTCGCCCATGGCCCGGCGGTGCCGTCCGGATCAATCGATCGTGGCGGCCACATCGATGCGACGGGGCGCCGACGATGCTGAGACGGTTTCGGGCGCGGTTGGCGATTTGTTTGTTGCGGGGGTTTCGCTCGACTTCGCGTCCATTGGACAAGCCGTGGGCGGCCGACCGCTCGCGAAGCGATCCGATATTGATGTCGACATCCCCAGCTTTCCGTTCGCCGATGATCGGTACTGGTTCGAACCCGATCACGCGACATCAGACTTCAGTGACTTCGTGCTCGGCGTCAGCCACATCACACCCATTCTAGGAGCCCGTCGCGCCGGCCCCAACGGCTTGTCGTTCCGTTCGAACGTGGCCAACCGCCTGCCCAGTCACCTGTTCGATCATCAAGTGGCCGGCGATGTGGTCTTACCAGGATCGGCCATGGTCGACGTGGCATTGGCGGCCGGCAAAGAAGCTTTGGGCGACGTGATCGAAGCGGCCAGGCAGAAGTCCAATCCTGAAGCAGAAGCGACTGCAGATTCCACCGACAAGGCTTCGTCACAGCGCGTCGCGGATCGTTTGGAATACTTGAAGAGGGCAGGCATGGATGATGCCGAGCACTCCGTCGCGCATGCTAAGTCGCATGCCGAAACAACCGTCGAGTTGGTTGTCGAGGACTTGAAGGTTTTGCGGGCGATGTTCCTTAGCGAACGACCGATGGAACTGCAGACTCACGTCACCGGTAGCGCCGCCAGACACCGCGATGTGTTGGTTTCCGGGCGGTTTGTGGATGCCGATCCCGATGACGAGTGGGTGACGTTCGCCACCGCAAGCGTTCGCGCCGTGGATGTGTCGGCCCCCCAACCGATCGACTGGGACGCCGCGACTGCGGGTAAGCGAATCGTTTTGGGGAACGACGAATTCTATGAAGTCGTTTTTGAACGGGTGTTAGAATATGGCCCTCGGTATCGATCGATTACCCAAATGGACCGGGGCAACGACGAAGTCGTTTGTAAGCTCGAGTTCGTTGATGAAGTTTTGACGGATCTGGATCGTTACGCATTGCACCCGGCCGTTGGCGATGCGGCAATGCAAACAATGGTGGGAATGATTCCGCTTGAAAGTGACGGCTCATTTTGCCCGGACGTGTATTTGCCCGTCGGCATTGATCGCGTGATCAAGTGGTCCGACGGCGTGCCAGCCCGGGTTCACGCTCGGCGGACGAGCACCGATACGGATCCATCCCCGGCAACCGTGTCAGCGGACATTACGATGTTGGACGCGGATGGAAATGTGGTTGTCACGTTCCATGGCGTCACCGTTCGGCGAGTGGCTCCGGCCGGAGGCGATTCAGCGGATCCCGACTCATGGATCCTTGGCTTGGATTGGGTGGACGCCCCGTCGGCCATCAGCGATCGCGTCGATCCGTCAAACTCAGCGATGCTGCTGTGGGATGATGACGGCTCGAAACTAAAATTGAATGATCAACTGCAAAACCAAGGTTTTGCAAAGTTTGATCGACTCTCGGGGGATTTTGACTCACTGCTAAGTGATCATCCCGATCCCGAATGTTTGCAGCAAATCAGCTCCTTTGCCGCAGAAGCCGCACAGCATCAGAGTTCCCATCTGGTGATCGCACATTCGCTTGACGCACGAGTCGACGAAACCGGCGCGACCGATTCGATCGACCAATGCCAGCAAGTTTGGACGCGAGTATTTTCACTACTGAAGTCCTTGGCTCCCATCGACATTGGTGGTCGGGTCAACGTTTGGGTTTTGACGTGCGGAGCTCGCCGCGTCAAATCGAACGATCAAGTCGATCCGGGGCAATCGGCGCTGGGAGGACTGGCGCAAGTCGCTAGTCAAGAAATGCGTGGTTGGAACATTCGATGGGTGGATTTGGACGCGGCGCAACCTGCCAGTGCATTGGAAGCGTTTATCGAGCATTTTGGACGACCCGGTGACGAACCGGCAGTCGCTATTCGCGACCAGAAGTTGTTCGTGCCACGTCTGGTGCGACGTCCGCAACTGCTCGGTGGCGCCGTCATGACCGAAAAGCCGCCGGCCAATGCGGCTTATCGATTGCGGTTGGGCGATTCGCCGACCATCGACGCAATGCGATTTGAAACGCTTTACCGAACCGAGCTCGAACCGGGCCAAGTCGAGGTCCGCATTCACGCGGCCGGACTTAACTTTAGCGACGTTCTAAAAGCGATCGGGCTATATCCAGGGATCACCGACGACATTGTTCCCCTGGGGCCAGAATGTAGCGGCGTGATATCGGCAGTCGGTCCCGGCGTTGACGACTTCAAGGTCGGTGACGAAGTGTTTGGCGTCGTGCCGCACGGTTTCGCTTCGCATTGTCGAACCGCGGCCGTTGCCCTGGCCAAAAAGCCCACGGCGCTGGACCACGCCGAGGCGGCGGCGGTCCCAGTGGCTTATCTGACGGCTCAGTACTGTTTGATCAATGTGGCTCGGCTGCAATCCGGGGAGCGGGTTCTGATTCATGCCGGCGCAGGCGGAGTCGGTTTGGCAGCCATTCAAATCGCCAAACATGTTGGCGCAGAGATTTTTGCCACCGCAGGTTCACCCGCTAAGCGAACCTTGCTGCGGGCACTTGGTGTTGAGCATGTGATGAATTCCCGAACGCTTGATTTCGCAGAAGAGATCGCTGAAATCACCGACGGAAAGGGTGTTGATGTGGTCCTGAACTCGCTACCTGGCGAGGCTATCGACCGGTCGCTCGCATCGCTAGCGTCTTATGGTCGTTTTGTAGAAATTGGCAAGACCGATATCTACTCGAACCGGCCGCTGGGGCTTTCACCGTTCCAAGACAATTTGACGTACGCGGCGGTTGATTTGGATCGGTTGTTCCGACAACGCCCCGACCTCGCAAGCCAATTACAGCTCGACATCGTCGAACGTTTTACTTGCGGCGACTACCACCCGTTGCACTTCACTCAATTTGATATCGACAATGTTGTCGGTGCGTTCCGGTTTATGTCACAGCGGCGAAACCTTGGGAAGATCGTGGTTCGGATTCCACAGGACACCATTCCCAAGCGTCCACCGATTGCCGACGACACGTCGATGATTCGTAGCGATGGAACTTACGTGGTCACCGGTGGATTGGGCGCACTTGGCACCGCGACCGCCAAATGGTTGGTCAGCCAAGGTGCCGGAGGAATCGTTTTGGTTTCGCGTCGCCCGGTCGACGATGAAGCGATGCAAACCGCTGCTGAGATAGGCAGCAAACAGTGTCGTTGTGAGGTGATTTCGGCAAACGTTTCAGACGTCGAGTCGCTACGATCCGCGTGGTCTGGGTTGTCCAAATCGGGGCTCAGCAAAGATATGCCACCGATCCGAGGCGTTTTTCACGCCGCCGGAGTCCTTCGTGACGGGTTGATGCGAGACCTATCGGTTGATGATTTCAATTTTCCGCTGCCTGCGAAAACGATCGGCGTTCAGAACCTGTGGGATTCACTCAGCCGCGGGTCGCTTGATTTCATGCTGCTCTTTTCGTCGATCTCATCCGTCCTTGGTACGGGAGGCCAAGCGAACTACGGTGTCGCCAACGCTTTCTTGGACGGCTGGGCCGATCGGATGGATGGCCGTGAAATCAGCGATGAAGGCAAACCGATCCGCGTGGTCTCGGTCAATTGGGGCGCATTCGCCGGCAGCGGAATGGCCGCCGAATTGGCCGAGGGTATGAAGTCGCAGGGCGTTCAACAGTTGCCCATTGGTCCGGCCATCGATCTGATGGAACGCATTCTGAAGTCAGACGCCAGCCGGGTGGGCGTATTCTCGTCTCAGTGGAAACGGTTTGCCGGACTGTTGCGGAACATAAGCAGTGGTGACGTGGCCTATCGGTTGCTGGATGTGTTGGATGCACCCGGCGAACACGATGACGACGACGCTGACGGCGAGCAATTGCGAGCCTCCCTGGCCGAACTTGATCCGTCGCAGCGAACCGAGCGGTTGCGGACGTACTTTGCCGAGCAATTGTCCGCCATCATGGGGATCGATCCTGGCGATATCGAGCCCGAAACATCGCTAACGTCTCTGGGAATGGATTCACTAATGGCGCTTGAATTGGGCAACAAGATGAAGTCCACGCTCAGCGTCGAGATGCCGATGAGCATGTACGTTCAAGGGCCATCGATTCGAAAACTGTGCGACTATGTTTCCAGTGCGATGGACAAATCCGAATGACCGTGTCGACCGGCGAGGCGGCACTGCTTCGGAGAAGAAAAGGGAGGGAAAGTGCATCGGGAGAATTTCGCTGGTAGCGAGAAAACGGACGACTTCGTAATGACTAGGTCCGTTTGGGGTGAGGCTGGCCTGGTCTTCGCTGCTGCTCACTGTTTGTTAAGACACCGGTCTTGGATCGTCAGTTAGCACCTTCACTCAGCGCGATCCGAGTTCTTCGGATGACTGTGCCGACCCCGAGTAGTGTTAAAGCCGTTAGGTAGATCGTGGTGCCGGTGGGGCTGATCCAGTCGAGTGCTAATAGCGTTGCGAATGTTCCCATCCAGAATGCTCGATCGCTTTTTCCCATCGGGCCGGCGTAGCCTCGGGGGCTGCCGATTTGGATGGCGACGACTCCGGCGAATTCGACAATCACGGCTTGTAAGACGAACGCGACGACGCCCCACATTGGAACGTTTGGGACTAACGCAACGGGTAGGTATAAGGCCACGTCGCTGATCACGTCGCCTAGTTCGTTCAGCACGGCGCCTAGACGACTTTTCATTCCAAATTCGCGGGCCAACATCCCATCGATCGCGTTCAGTGCCATGCGGACCAGCAAGATGATCGGCATCGCCGCTAGCGCCCACCACTGGTCCGGATAGGCTGCGATCAATCCGCCGCCTATGAACGAGAGCACGACCGCGCCGATCGTGACTTGATTCGCTGTCATACCGGCAGCCGCCATTCGTGTGCAGATCGGCCGCAGTAGGTTTTGAAACTTGGGTTTTAAGTCGTAGACGCTGGGCATGGTGGGCGATCAATTCGTTTCAAAGAGTCGGCGTACCTCGGGGCGAATCACGACGGCGGGTCGCGCGGATTGGATCATCGTGAAGGCGTCCTCGGCCGATGTTGCTCGTTCGGTTTGGATCAACCACGCGGCGACGATGGCGACGCTGCGTGAGTATCCGGCTTTGCAATGTACCAGTACTCCGTCGTGGTGGTGTTGCAGGATGAAGGCGACGGCTTGGTCGAGTTGTGTCCGCGTGGGCGCGGTTAGGTCCAAGATCGGAAGCTCTAGACGCGTGATGCCTCGAAGCGATTCGGGTTCGTCGAATGCGTTGCAGACATCGATGACGGCCGAGACCTTTTTGCCGACGATATCACTTGCTTCGGTCTCGGTTACATGTCGGCCGATCCAAACGCCATCGGCGACATGGTCGATCATCGCCGACTGGCGTGCGTAGTACTTCCACGACAACCACTGCGCCGCAAGCACCGGCCCCAGCACGATCTTGGCCGCCCAACTGATCCGGCCGGCTTCGCGGCGATACACCGACGGTCCCAGCCATGCGTAACCCACCGCAACGATCGCGCAGGCAATCGCAGGCCACAGCGTTAGCCAACCGAGCGCCGGTATCCAGACGATGGGCAATCCAAACCCAAGCGCCAGTATCGCGTAGCCGATCGCGAATCCGCGTCCACCTTTGTGCGGTGTTTTCCACGCTCGCCCATCGATGAAATACATCACCAAGACCGCCAGCACAAAACCGCCGACCACATCGATGACATGGTGTTGGTAGAGCAACAGCGTCGAGCATCCGATCAGGAAGAACCAGAAGTGCGATACGACTCGCACGATTCGATTCGGACTGTGTTTGGCAAAGTGAACCGCCAACACGGTTCGAAGTGCGATGTGCATCGACGGGCACAGGTTGTAAGGCCGGTCCATGGCGGTGAACCAGTTGTAGATGCCACCGAAGAAACCCGTCGCGATAGGACGCTCCACCGCCAACTGCAACGGGAACAACAGGAAACAGATGGCGGCCGCGATGACGACGGCCGACAGTCGCAACGCCAAGACTTTCAGTTCTTTTCGGTCGCGACACAGAAACGGTGCCGCCACAAAGAACAGATCGATCGACATATAAGGCACGATCATGATCGGTACGAAGGGAATCCATCGCTCCCAGTCGTAATACCAGGTGCCGACGTCGCTCCGCAGGCTGGTCACATACGACGCGCCACCATACAGCAGCAAGAACAGCGCCGATGTCACCAACGCGACCTTTGTCGCATCGGCGAACGAAACGCGATCGTGAGAGACGGTGCCATGGACGGGCGATTTGGATGGGTTCATCGGCGGATGTCTTCCTATCATGCTGTATCGAGGCCGAAATCGGCGATGTTCAGCTTAAGAGCCTAACTATCTTGCCGCGCGGCGCAGATTTTTGCCGGCGGAGGATCTATCTTCTTAGACTCTCACAAAGACCACGCCATGATGAATCACCTCGCGCCCGAAGTCCGCACGACACTCCTTTGCCTGTTTTCGGCGTTGGCGGTGTCCAGCGCGATCACGATTGGGTTGAAGCAGTTGAAACCGGATCGTGACTTTCACGAATTGCGATGTCGCGTCTGGACGTGGTGGGCGATCGTCGGTGTTTTCTCGTTGTCGTTGATGTGGTCGACGAATGCGGCGATCGGTTTCTTTGGGTTTGTCAGCTTTTTGGCGCTCAAGGAGTTTTTGTCGATGACGCCGACACGCCGCGCCGATCGGCGGGTGCTTTTCTACGCCTATCTTGCCGTCCCGATTCAGTATTGGCTTGCCGCCAGCGGTTGGTACGGGATGTTTATCGTGTTCATTCCGGTGATGATGTTTGTGTGGTTGCCGACGCGGATGTGGATGATCGGACAAACCGACGGGTTTTTGCGTGCAGCCGGTTCGTTGCACTGGGCGTTGATGATCACGGTGTTCAGCCTGTCACACGCCGCGTTCTTGTTGGTCATGTCGCCGGGCGAAACGGCGCGCGTGGCGGCCGAGTTTCCGTCGACGATTGCCGAGACCAGTCCCGGGCCGGGGTTGTTGGTGTTTTTGATTCTGATGACGGAACTGAACGATATTTTTCAGTATCTTTGGGGCAAGTCGATCGGCGGTGCCAAGGTGGCTCCGCTGGTCAGCCCGGGCAAGACTTGGTCCGGTTTGGTCGGGGGTGTGGTGACCACGGTCGTTGTCGCGGCGATCATCGGGCCTCGATTGACGTTGATGGATCTGCCCCGTTCGTTGATCGCCGGCGTCGTCATCGGACTTGCCGGTTTTGCGGGTGACTTGTGCATGTCGGCGCTGAAGCGAGATTTGAATATCAAAGACTTTGGCGCGACGTTGCCCGGGCACGGCGGCGTTCTGGATCGAGTCGATTCGTTGGTGTTCACGGCACCGTTATTCTTTCACTTCGTTTACTACATGTACGGTTGATGGAAAATACAGTCAATCGACCGCTGCGTTATGCGTTCTTTGCGTTGGTGGTTCGCCCGCTGATGATGATCGTGTTGGGCACGAACGTCCGACGCGTTGCGCAGTTGCCCCAGTCGGGGCCTGCGATCATCGTTGCCAATCACAACAGCCACTTGGATACGTTCGCGCTGATGAATGTTCTGGGGCTGGATCGACTCGGTCGCGTGCGTCCGGTTGCGGCGGCGGACTATTTTTTGACGCGTCCGCTGCGCCGTTGGTTCTCGACTCGCATCGTCGGCATCATTCCGATTGACCGCACGCGAGCGCGCCGCGAGGACGGCAAGCATCCGCTGGAACCGATTTCCGAGGCGCTGCGGGCCGGCGCGATCGTGTTGTTGTTTCCCGAGGGAAGCCGCGGCGAACCGGAACAGATGACCGAGTTTCAAAGCGGCATCGCGCACCTGGCCAAGCGGCATCCGGACGTTCCGATCACTCCGGTGTTCATGCACGGGCTGGGCAAGGCGCTGCCCAAGGGGGAAGCAATCCTGGTTCCATTCTTTTGCGACATGTTTGTGGGCACGCCTTTGGAAGCGAACCTCGGCAAGAAAGAACTGATGGAACAGTTGACCGGGGCGATGCAGGAGTTGAAGGCCGAGCTACCTATCGCGAGTTGGTGATCGGTTCTTTTGTTGTGGTTAGATCGTCAACCGCGTACGCTTCGATCTCGAATGGGTTGTCGCGATATCCGTCGCGACCGCGAAGCGAAAGCACTAACCAGAACGCGATGTAAGCCGGCACGAACGCGATTCCCCATCGTTCGTATTGTCGAACGTGAACACGTTCGTGTTTGCGACTGGTGGCCAAACATGTTAGGTCGCGGCCCAGAACGACATGGCCCAGCGTCATCGCCATCGCGGGCACCAGCATGCGCGAGAGTCCGGCGGCGATGCCCCGGCCGTGAATCTCAATCACTCCATCGACGCGCTGAAACCGGCCACCCAATAGCAACCCGATCGTGATGCCGAAGACCGTGTAGGGCGATGCCCATGCGTAGGCAGCAGCGCGAGCGAGGATGTGGAGCGATCTTGGCAACGTTGCTTGCTTTACAAAACGAGAACAGCCCGGAACCCGTCGCGATTCTATACGCGCGCCAAGAGTCCAGGCTGTTCGCTATGTCATTCGGTGTCAACGGTCTGTCAAAAACAGACTGTGATGCCGACTCGATTACGCTTCGTCGTCGAAGTCGTCGTCGAGTGATTCTTCGTTCGATTCGGCTTCGTAGGCCGGGTCGGCAACCAGTCCGAGTTGGTCGGCTTGGTCGTCGGTCAATTGGCAGTAGCCGAGGCTGCGGATGACTTCCAGCACTTCGCTGCAAGTTGGGAACATGCGTCCCGAGTCTCGTTTGTAATCGTCCATGGCCTTCATGAACTCGATTTCTTGGCCGCTGTAGTCACGTTCGCAAGTCGTCGGGTCGATGTGACGGCGACGTTGCTGTTTGCGGCGTGGGCTCTTCATCACGCCCGTGTCGACGGCTTCGGAATCTCCACCGCGTCGTTCGTTGCCTCGGCGATCGAGGGTGATGACGTTTTCTTCGGTGGTCGAAGTCGCTTTGTCAGACGCTGCTTTGGAGATGGCCATGCTATGAAAATCCCGTGCGATGGATGTTGTTTGACAGTCGGACCCGTCACGCCGAATTCGCCCCCCGGCGTTTCGGCAGGCCCGACAGTTGAGGAAGGCTTGCAAAAAAACCTAGCACGCTGGTTAGGCAAACTTGAGTCAATTCGGCAACTTTGCCGGATAGAAAAGCCTTGCGGCCTAGGGAGAAGGGCCGGTCGTACCGGCTGTGGCGATTATGGCCTAGTGAGGCCGCTGGCGAGGGACCTTTGCGTCTTCAGGGTCCCCGCCAGCGGCGTCGCGGGGCCCCAACAAGGCAAATCACTCTTGTGAATTTTCTTGACAACGCATTGCTCTGGCCGCGATAACTTTCCTGAGCCCAATCCAATCCGATAGTAGACAAACAAGTTACCAGATTGTCGCAACCTCGGACGGCCACTCACGGACAATCACTTCCAGCAAAAAGTTGAAATGAAACGATCGATTGCTGTCAGGCTGCTCTTGCTTCTTGCGTTTCCCACCTTGCTACACGCAGATGAACCGCAAAAAAACGGATCCAGCGTTTGGGACAATCCTGTTCCCGATAAAGTTTGGAGAGAATGGGAGCCTGACCTCACCGAGTTTCAGACGCAGATCCAAACCCTTGTAAGTCGTTACTACGAGGGCTGCGTTGTTAAGTATGAAGATCACACGTTGACATTCGGCCACCGAACCAGGAAGTTTTGGATTCATGAGAGCTTTCTCGATGGTGGTTGGCAGGATGCGAGAGAAGAAATTGGTCCGAATTCAGATGGGATCTACTGCACGATCGCAACACGAAGCGGCAACGTCCGTGGGCAGCTTGTCTTGCCTGTAAAAATCAATCGGCACTACTTCGTTGACCATTTGATGGCACCCTACTCACCGAAGTTAGACGGTGTCCTCGCGGTTTCGTTGCGCTATCCGATAGATGCCGACCCAACGTTCTTGTCAGAATTTGAGGCACTTGTGAATCGTTTTGACAAACACGTCCATGAACCGTTTGAAGCGGATTGATTTGAACGCAGCGGAAAAGGCATTTGGTACTTGCTCCTGCGCGGCGACGTCAGGTAAGAATCGTATGAACAACAACTGACGGTTTTACGTGTAGCGGAAGTCTTCAACGGTTTGTCGATTTAGCCAGATTCTTGCCACGAATCTACGCAAATGTTTTGCACGGATTTGTGTCCATCGTCCTTGCACGACAGACCGAATCTTTAGCGTGGTCGCTGTTGTGAAAACAACCATTGGTGAACTTTCGGGTCACCGGTGGGAACGCCGTGGCAGGCATGGCCGGCGCCTTTCACGACGACCAGTTCGATGTCGAGACCGCTGTCCTTCAATGCCTTGGCCAGGGCAATGCACCGCTTGTTCTTGTTCAGGTCGTGATCGTTTTCACCAACCCAGGCTCGGATCGGAGCATTGATTTTTCCGACCACGCTCTTGGGATCGACCGGGCCCGACACGGTGATGGCGGCGGCGTAACGACTGGATTACAGAGCCGAGTCGCTAGGAAAGTTGCTCTCTGTCCTTCGATCGACTTCGCGCACAAAGAACTCCAGCGTGAAGGCGTTGAACTTGACGCCAAGGCGGTCAAACGCGTGGCATACCAGTGTGGTGAAGGTTTACTGGCGATGCGAAAGCACTGGATTGAGTTGATGCGAGAAGGAAAGCTTCCCGCTGGCGATGAGCTGGTGGGAAAGCGAGTTTCAGTGCAGATCGATGGAGGAAGAATGAAAATACGCGGTCAAATGGCGGTGAAAACCACGATGGCCGAGCGGGTCAACGAAGACGGGCTCTTAATAGACGACGCACCAGGACGCTCTCGCAAGAAAGCCAAACGCACGTATCCGACGGACTGGCGTGAACCGAAGCTAGTCACCAACTTTATTCATGACGACGCCGGAAAAATGGTCAAGCAGACCAAAGCGACGATCGACCTAACGCTTCTCGGTCCCGACGCGATCGCAGAAATGATTGCCATGCACCTTCATCGTCTCGGTGCGGCCAAAGCGGAAAGCGTGACGTTTGTTGCCGGCGGGGCTCCTTGGATCTGGGATCGGATCGAGGCGATCTCGCGTCTGGCCGGGCTTGACGAACTGCCGACGACTGAGGTGCTCGACTGTTGCCACGGGGTGCACCATATCTCCCAGGCGTTGGCGGCACAGGGGTTATCCAAAGACGAACGCAACCCGTTGTATCGTCAGCACCGAACGCTACTTCGCAATGGCGTCAAGTCGTTGAAGAACTCTCGGGACTTCAGTGTGAGGAGAAACCAATCGCCGAGCTTGAGACTGAGCTCGCGTACCTGAGGCGTCATGGAGAAACGGGACGTCTGAGTTACGTCTCATTCCGAGCGAAAGGTTTACCCTGCGGCAGTGGTGCGATTGAAAGTAGTATCCGCCGAGTGATCAATTTGCGATTGAAAAGCAACGCAATGTTTTGGAAGGCTGAGTATGCCGAATCGATGTTGTAGGTTCGCTGCCAAGTCATACCAGATCAATGGGGCCAAGCGATGAGAAACCTAAGCGACTTCCGACGAAGGACGGCCACCGATGACTACCGCTGGACCCCACAATTGATGAGCTGCAAAACTGAAGACGCTCATAACACAGCAACTTGAACCGGCAGTTTACAGCATTTGCGTGACGCCGATTTCGGAATGCGCCCCATGCGATCGAAATCTGGCTGATTCAGGATTGGAACAACCTAAGTGGGGTGTCACTGCGCGGCGAATTAATGAAATCCACGGATTTTTTGACGGTCTGGAAAACCGGTAGAGATAGCCACAAACTGCTATCAAACGAACGAACGAGGAGAAATCTCAGGAACAATTTCAGGATTGTCGCGCAGCGGTCATTCGGTAACCGTGTCCCCACGGTGTATCCGCCCGAAATCACCGAGGACAGCCATGTTGACCCGTAAGCCGAAAACGAGAAAACCCAAACCAAAACGACTCTTGCTAGAGAAGCTTTGCTCTCGCGAGCTGTTCGCGGGCGATGTCCTGATTTCGGAGGATTTCCAGGATCAATCGCTGGATGGATTCAATCCGGTTTATTCCAACGCCGTTTCGCACGGGATCGCGGAGGTTTCCCCTGGTGAGTTCGCATACCAATCGACTTTCGATCGGAATGAGACTGGCACGCTGCTAGGCAGTACCTTCGGTGCAGTTGACTCGGTCGAACTTTCTTTCCGAGTCAGGTTCCCCGATGATATCCCAAGAGACTCGTCGTCGGCGCATGACTTTGTCGGTGTCAAACTATCTAGGCTCATCGCGCCGGTGGGAGCACCCACGCTACACAATTTTCAAAACGAGCTACATGCTTACCGAAACGCGGACGGGAGCAGCTACTACCAGCTAGTGTTTTACGCGGAGAAGAACGGCACGACTGACCGCTTTGAGTTCATGCTTTCGCCAGAAGAATGGATCGACATTCGTTACAACGTCACATTCAACACTCCGGGGCAGTCCGATGGTTCGCTCGTAGTGTGGGTGAATGGATACGAAGAGATCCGACGCGAAGGAATGACATGGGCTGATTCAATTGCTGATCGTCCTGAGAGTTTTTGGGTCGGAGGTCCGATTACCATGCGAGGCGTTGACCCCGCAACGCCGATGAGAAGGCAGCTCGATGACATTCGTGTGATCGCTAATTCGAACTCAGGTGATTCCGAACAACCACCAATCGTCCCAGTCAGCCAAGTTGAAGCCGCAAGACGTGAGCGAATCGAAGCAGGAAGAACCATTTCCGAACTCGTGATCACTGGTACAGAAAGAAAAGACGATATCTCACTTGCGGGTGACTCGTCTTCACTCACGATTCAAGATGGCGATCGTGAACTTACCTTCAGCGATGTTGACCGCGTGGTGATTGATCTCGGCGGGGATGATGACAGTTTGGTCGTCGAGCGATCATTGGCAGCAACCATCGGAGCGATTGCGAACACCGAATCGGTTCAGTTTATTTCGCAGGACCGACAGGACTCCGCAAATGAACAGCGGTACGATGTCAACAACGATGGTTGGGTTTCCGCAGTCGACGCGTTGCATGTAATCAACGCTATCAACCAGAATTCGACAGATGCAGGCCCCATCGAAGCAGAATTCGATTGGCTAGCGGATGTCTCACGAGACGGTCACATCTCCGCGCTTGATGCCTTACAGGTAATCAACTTTCTGCACAGCCAGCTCAATCCGCCCGCCGAAGCACCGGATCTGGTTGAATATACATCATTCCAAGGCGAACAATCATCTCTCTACGCCTACGAAGGTGAGCACGTTATTTTACTGGCGAAGTCCCCTGACCTCGCCCAGAATGACATCAACAGATTGATTCGCCAAATTGATCGCGGCTACGAAATTTACCGCGAAACCACTGGACGTGATCCTGTCGACAATGGGCTTTCAATTGGGAAGACCATCATCGCTCAAGTCGATCAAACCTGTGGCGCGGGGTGCGGTTATCTCGGTGCTCGTGGTATCGAAATCGACACCGACTTCTTTGACAACGCCGTCATTGAGTCCGCGGAAACGGGCAAACCAGACCACATCTTCTTCTACGAGATGGGACGTAACTTTTGGTTCTACCAATCCAAGCTTGAGTTCAACGAACTGCGTCAAGACCGATCCACTCGTGGATCGGGTGACTTTATGGTCAACGGCTTTCCGATATTGATGGAACGGGCCATCAGTGAGTTTGCAGATATCCCATTCAGCGGGCCACAAGACGGCGCTGGCACGCCGGAATTCCGAGCTTCCATGGACCGCTGGCTGACGAACTACAAAGCAAATCCCGAAGCGACTTTCGACAGCGTGTTTTTGGATTTTGAAGGTTCGCTTTACAACGATCCATCGACCGCCGGCGGCAACGTGGGAACGATGGATTACTTCGCCGAAATCATGCTTGATCTAGCACGCGACTACGGCGAACTGGAGTTTTTGAAGCGTTTTTGGCAAGAAGTCGCCCAGCGACCCGACATGACCGACGTTGACTCAGCCATTAGCAACCTTGTCGACTCCGCAAGCATCGCTGCGGGCGAAGATCTCCATGATCGCTTCGTCAACCAGTACAAATGGGACACGGTGAACTACTCACGTCGGTTTGAGGACTTCGATCTGGCTGGCCGAGAACAGTTCGGCGGTGGTGGATTGCTCGCAAGCTACATGCCTGGTTTTCCAGGCGAGGTAGCCCCGCAAATCATTGAGCAGCGATTCGAAGCAACCGTCGATCACGAGTGGGGGCTCGGCAAGCCAGTCGACATTGTCTCAGCCGACTACTTCAACGCCAGATGGGAAGGCGACATCTTCTTCCCCACACTCGAGCAGTACACATTCAATCTGTTTGCCGACGACGGAGTGCGCCTCTGGATCGGCGACGAGCTTGTAATTGATTCATGGCAACCGCAACGACAAACGGTCACTGGAACCTTCACGCCATCCGCCACTGGCCCCAGATCAATCCGTCTTGAGTACTTCGAGAAAACCGGTGCAGCAACAGTGCAGCTCGGATGGGCCAATAGTTTGTTTGACGGTGTCATTTCGACGGAATACCTGAAGCCGTTAGATGACCGACAAACGCCATCCTCGCAAAATCCCTCCATCCCCGAAGATGTCAACGGGCTAAAACATCTTTCGGTTTCAAACGTCCTCATCCCATTCGACGCAAATGAACAGGACCTAACGGGGCCTGCAAGCTGGGCAGGCAACTACGGAAAGACCCCTGAGATTATTGTCTCATCCAACGGTGATTCGCTTGACGTTCTTGCACGAGACTACGATCCGGAAACAGAGTGGGATGCAGTTTTGTTCCGCGTTGTGCCCACACCCGATGGGTATGCGATTGACCAAATCCGAAATGACCTGCCGATGCTGGATCGAATCATGGGCTTGGACACCGACGAAGAGGGCAACCGCTACTATGCGACTGGTGTAGACGAAAACTCCCGTGTCAATGCAACCTTTCCAGCGTTGGAGACCTACCGGACCGATGTGGTGCGGGTCGTCAAGCTGGACGATAAGGGAGACGTTCTATTCAATACTGATTTAGATACTGCTCGGAAAGAAGCAGACGAAAATGCTCTGATGATAGTGAATCCGATGGTCGCGGGTAGCTCACGGCTTGCCGTGGGAGGTGGCGAAGTAGCGATTGTACACAGCTCGAACACAGATCCCGATTGGAATATTGCTGGAGTGCGACATCAGATGGCAAGGTCAACACGACTTGATGCAGACAATGGTGAAGTCACGCGAGTCAGTACGATCTGGGCTAGTCACTCATTCGACCAACGTTTGCTTCACGATGGCGAGGGAATGCTTGAAACGCACCTTGGCGACGCCTATCCACGCTCCATTGTCGTCGGGAGCGATTACGAAACGCAATCAGGAAACACTCAAAGCAAATCTTTGCCGCTCTTTGATATCAAGGGAGATCTGGGAGAAAATAATACAAGGACTAGGCTTGGTGACATCGTAGCGGTGGCCGACTCAAGTTACGGCCACATGGCCATATTCTCAACGGAAAACACGAGCACGACCGAACCGCTCTCTGATCAAGCGGAATTGATCAGCGGGCCACGCAACTTGGCCATCACTCGCTTCAGCAAAGAAGACGGCAGCATTGATCCAAGCCTTCCGGATCGACTGACCGTGACATCAAATGGCGAAGTTCACGAGAACAGACTTCGATGGTTAACCGCGTATTCTTCCGAATCTGGTCTTCATGCGGAGCGTCCGAAAATGGTGCGTGTCGGTGAGGACAAGAACATCGTCTTGTGGGAACAATGGGAAGTTGCTGGCTCGACGGAAACGTTTCAAGGCGTCTATGGCTTGGTCATCGACGACTGCGGCCAAGCATTGCAAGAAGCGAAGCTGATCACACAAGATCACCACTTGCACCGCGGTGATGATGCTTTCTTGTTGAACGACCAAGTCGGTTGGATGACTGGCAACGCGACCGAAAGAGCGCTTCAAATGCATATGGTCGATGTCGAACTTAACTATTCAACGCACATGCTTGAATGAAAAGATGCCAACGCTAGTCAACCACGCTGTTTGAAAACAATCCATGTCAGCGACGAGGGGCGAAGCGGGCGCATTTCGTTTGCAACCGCAGAGGCAATTGCTCAGTAGAGCGTTTACGCCGACCGTATCGGAATCTAAAGAAATCCGCTTGGACTATTTCGAGAAGACCGGTGTCGCCACCATTCAGCTTGGACGGAACAGCGACCTGTTTGCTGGAATCGTCTCATCAGCGTACCTGCGGACAGTCTGATTCTATTTTTAACAAGCGTACACCGCTCGAAACCAAGACCATTCGATTCGACTTGACGTATTAAATTTCCGAACTCAATTCAATATTGCGAACTCAAATGACTAGAACAACTTTTCTTTCAATCCTGTTCTTTCTTCTCGAACTAATGCTACATCCTGCTTATGCAGAAGATCCGAGAGAACGCGATCATGACATGCGAGTGGTCCACAAGGTGTTCGACAGTATCGGTAGTTGTGACTTCGAAACTGCGTCGCGTACGCTAGAGATGCTCGATTCCGCCTCGGTGACCAACACGTTGGAATCTCTGATTCGTTTTGAACAATGCAAAATGCGTTTCAAGAAGAACGGCGGGTTCTCAAACCAAAGGCAAACGCAACAATTGCTTAAGGAGGGGAAGGAATTTGAGAAAAATATTCGCTCGGCCCTTGATGGTAATGAGAAAGATTTTACGACGTGTTATGTCGTCGCGATGGCCGGAACCGCGTACCTTTCTGTCGCTCAACAGTACTTGTCCTACAACGACGTGTTTATTGTCGAAGGAAAGCCTGGAAGGCCCGAGGAGGAGGTCCGTGCAGACTCCGATCGCACGACCAGCATTTACGCTCTAGTTCTCGTTTCCGTTCAACACTGCCTGCGAATTGACAACCAGGATCCAGACAGCCTTCTTCTGTTTGGATTGCTATGCATCCAAGCGAAATCATTTGATGGCTTTTTGGCTATCGAGCTCGGCTTGCGTCTTTTCCCAAAGAATCACTTTTCCTTGTTGTACGCGGCAGAAAAATGGGAGCATCCTGGACTCATTGGCAGCAAGAATCTGCGGGGCCAGCTTGCAATTGCGTTGTGCCGTGTTCCACAAACCGCAAGGCGAGTCATCAAACTGGCAAAACAGAAACACTTTGTCGAATTCGAACTGTTAAAGAAACGGGTCGCTGAAGCGAAGCAAGACGGATGCCACTTGGAAGTAATGGATGAGATCCTTGAAATGTCCTTTAACGCCCTGCATTTTTGCATACACCTAGAAGAGCAATTGAAGAGTCGCTAGTTCAAGCACAAACTCTTAGTCATCGAATAGCTCTCAATGCGCACAAATTATTTCCAAATATTTGCGGTCGGACTATTGCTGGTCGCAGGTTGCCCTCGGCCGATGGTTGATAGCCAAGCTCACCAGTTAGTAATAAGCGATCCAAAGGGCGAGCGTCTGGGTGAGCATCTTGCTGCGAAAAGCGACGCAATGATGAGAGAATCCGAGCCACATGACAGCGGATCTCATGAACTGATTGTGTCCGACTGGTCTGCGCCCGAAGTCGATGTTCAATCAGCATATCTGCGGGGCAAGCAGAGCCTGAGTGTCTCAAATTTTGATGAAGCATTTCACCATTTCCTATTCGCTGCCGAGAAAGGACATGCCGAATCGCAGTTTGCCGTCGCGATGATGTTCCATCACGGGCAGGGAACCAACACAGATGGACAAAAATCACTACTCTATTGTCAGGCTGCTGCCGACCAAAACTTATCGCAGGCACAATACCTGCTTGCAAAGTTTTATCGCCAAGGAATTTACGTTCCTGCGAATGATGCGGTCGCCTTTCGGCTTTTCGATGCTTCAGCAGGACAAGGACTTGCGCAGGCACAAGTGTCGCTTGGTTTGTGCTACGCATTGGGAGTTGGCACCGAGATGGATGCAATCAAGGCCCGGGAACTGCTTGAGAAAGCACATAAGCTGGGATTTGATCTCGCACAAACCAGGACTGCATTGGTTCAGGATGCAATCGAGCTCAGGGACTATCCAATTAAAAAAATACAGCAACACCAAGCAACGTTTGAGCAGCTTCGCAAGTCGATTGATCCCGAAACGGAGTTTTACCAGAGTGACAACGGCATTTATCGACCTTACGAGAACTCAATTCTGTCGCGTCAGGAAAGAGAATACGACGCGCTGTTCGCTGATCTGATGCGAAGCAAACCAGATCGTGATCGAAAGATTACACTGATCGTTGCAACAATGGGCATCTTAGACGAATTGCTCGGGGATTCAGATTGACAAGTAGGTTTCTGGCTTCCGTTCAACAAATTTGGTTGATGTTCAGTTTCAGTCATCGCGCAAAGCGGCGATCGAGAGTCTCTCCGCTTGATCGCATTGCCCGGATTGAACTGCCTGTGGGGGACGTTACGCGACCAACTTTGGCAGAAGTGGACTGGGGCTTAGCAACGAAAAAGACGCGTTTTCTGAACTTGATCTTGCTTCAGGCTCGGTTCACGGTTTATCACCCTCGGTTGAGGTTAGGCTAAGCGGCTCTGTTGCAGCGTTTGCGTGGGTCATGTGTTCCGTTGGAGATTGCAAAACACGATGTTTTTGCGGATTTGTTTGCTTTTTGCTGTCTTCACTTTGAGCGACAGATTGTCTGCGCAAACTGAGCTTTTCAATGACAGTACGCTCTCTGTGGATGGGCAAATCCCCGCGTTTGGCGATCCGCTGCCTCCGTTTGAATCGTTGAATCAAGGAGGTGATGTTTTGGAGATCCCAACGCCAAACTTCCTGAGTGATGGGGCATTACGACAGCTCGGTAGCTCGTCCCGAAGTAGGTCGCTCACAAGCTCACGATTCTCTCCGACTCAAGACTTGATCTCCCGTTTTTCGAGCATCAATGCTCGACGTCGCCTCCAGCCCCAGATGTTTTCGGACAGCCCGTCTGCACCGCTGACTGTCGTGGTAAACGATGGCCTGATTGCAACATCCGATTTGTCGCTGGGGGCGGGTGCAAGGCGACTGAAGGTGGCGGCGAACAATCGAGCGTTGCCACAGGATCGAATCATCTTCACCTATCAGGTCTACTTCGACGCATTGACTGCGGATGCCAGTCGATTTCGCGTTTTGCCGGATACCAAGACGATTGATTTGCATCAGTACACCCTTAGTTTTGAGAAAACGTTCGCCGACGGTTTGGCATCCATTGATATCCGTATGCCGTTTGCCAATCAGCTTGCACTCGACACTCCCAACTTTGGTTCGGAAGGAGGCCGGATCGGAAACCTTAATGGGAAGCTGAAGTTTCTGTTTTTGAGCAACGAAGATTTTGCCCTGAGTGGCGGTATTGGTCTCGATATCCCTACCGGAAGCGACTTTGCGTTTCAAGGAAACGGTCTTCAGTATCGAGTCAGCAACGACGCATTTTTTGTGCAGCCATTCCTGGCGTATGAAGAACGGTTTGACCAATGGTTTGTAAATGTTTTCAGCTCGCTTGATGTCGCCCTCAATGGAAACACTTTTCGACGAGATCAAGTTGCTCGTTCAGCCGACGGCAAGATTAATGACCAAACCCTGCTGATACTTTCTGCTGGTGCAGGTCGTTGGGTTTGGACGACACCGGGCAGCACACTTTTGGACGGTGTGGCGATTGTAAGTGAACTCCACTACACGACCACTCTTCAAGATTCTGACTCGGTTGCAGATTCGTTTTTTATTCAGAACGTAAGCGTTTCAAATCTTTCGAACCGTAGCGACCATCTGAATTTTACCGTTGGTTCACATCTTGCTTTCGGACTCTCATCGTTGCGTTTCGGCTATGTCCAACCACTTCGCGGAGGCGATGATCGTGTGTTTGATAGCGAATTAAGCGTCCAGTTCAATCGAGTTTTTTAAACGCCGCCCAATTGTTGCTCCAAAGCATCGTGAAGCATTTCGAAGTCTTCTCTGGCCTCGTCACTGATCTGCTGTCCATAACGGTCCATTTCAATCTTGTGGCGTCGGCTCCATTCGATTGCTCGCGCGAAGTCATTCGCTTTGTAGGCGTACAAAATTGCCTCGCGTGCGAATTGCAAGAGCCAATCGGTCTCATTTGGCGAGCTGTCTCGGTAGAGTGCGAACGACTGTCGCAATTCAGCGTCGATCTTCTGGCTCTCGAGCGACCAACGTGGCTCAACACCTTCTCCCGTCTTCGTCTGCATGAAGTCCTTCTCGACAAGCGAGAAGTAAATTGCCCGTGAGTAGAAATATTCATGCGCGTACCGCGTTATCGCAGGATTCTGTGCTCGAAGTCGGTTTAGAATCTCGCAAGCCCCAATAATGTCAAAGCGGCATGACGCTCGCTCAACTGTACCCAAGGGTAACGCAGCTTCGAGAGATGCGTTTTGGCGACATAGGGTCATTTCACGAAGTGTGATGGCGGCCTGGAAGTCGGCTTCGAGCGACAGGTTTTGAGACTTTGAAAGCGATTTGAAGATTTCCGCCGCATGTTGATACGATTTGATCGCACCCGCTATGTCGACGGATTCGCCTGGGTCATGCAGAGCAATCTCTGATTCGATGGCCGCTGTTTCATAGTAACCTTTTGCCAGTTCAAGTCTCAGCTTCTCTTTATCGTCGATTTCCATCAACGTCTCTCGAATTGCTTGCGATTTCTTTATTGTCTCAAGCGATTCAATGAGCAGTTCAAGTGAATTGCCACGCATGGCTAACGCTCTGGTTGCAGTTGCCAAGTTGTGGAGCGCCCCTGCGTGGCGTCTCAAGAACCACTCACTGCCCGGCACTCTTTTTACAAGCTGCTCACGAATTTTTACAGCTTGTCTAGCGAGTTCAACCTGTTTTGATGGATTGCTTCGCCAAAGACCTATTTGAATCGTGAGATTGTCTGTCAAAGAAGATAGGCGAGCTGTCTCAATTAACAGATCGTCGTTGATCGTTCCGCTCATATTCGCCCAAGCCTTTTTAGCTTCTGGCGTAATCGCATACGTTTCAATGGTCTCATGCACAGAGCTTGTCGAAACAGATTTCGGGTTTGTGACAATGTCCCGAAGACGCGTCGCTGATGCTTCAAGATCACGAATTGCAGCATCTCGTTCGGTTTCCGATTTCGCAAGTTCACCGAGTAGGCTAGCCATTTGAGTCTTAGCCTGGATCATTAGTTCATCCAGATCTCCGTAGACTTCATCGCGGTTACTTGCCTCTGTATAAAAAGCGTTTGCTTTTTGGAGCAGTTCGCGTCGCACAGTGTGAGAATTAGGGACGTTGCGAAGATCAGACGAACCGATTTCCACAAACAGTTCGTTGATCGTTTGCACCTGCTTGCGGTGGCTCAGTCGTGCTCGTTCCGCGTTTGCCGTCGCCTCGAAATACAGGTTCGAAACCAACGCCAGCAAGCCAGTCACAGATGCCATAAATATTGTCGGTAGCGGGTTCCGCTGGCACCATCGCATCAACCGGATTCGAAGAGGGGTTGGCTTCGCCAGGATTGGCCTATGATTCAAAAAGCGATCCAGGTCTTCTGCCAAATCACCCGCTGATCGGTACCTATCATCTGGAGATTTTTGCAGGCAAACGCCACAGACAATACTGAGGTCGGTAGGAATATTTCGATTCGATGAACGTAGCGATGGGGCCGGTTGCAGTCGAACCATCTCCAATGTTTTCAAAACGCTATCGCCCCGAAACGGTGGTTGGCCCGTCAGTAACTGGTAAAGCGTTGCACCAATGGCGTAAATATCCGCTTCAGGGCCAACGGCCTTTGACATACCTCCAGCTTGCTCAGGTGACATGAATGCTGGCGTGCCCATGATTTGGCCGGATCGTGTCATCGTTTCATCATGTCCGATCGCTTTGGCCAAGCCGAAATCGAGGACGTGGACACTGCCATTGTCGTCGAGCATGACATTTGACGGCTTCAGGTCGCGATGGATGACTCCTTTGCCATGAGCGTAAGCCATGGCCGTCGCGATGTCGCGGGCGATCCGAGCGGCTTCAGTTGGAGAAAATGAACGAGTCGCGACGCACTCGTTGAGCGAATGGCCCGCAATGAATTGCATCGCCATGAACTGGTGCCCATTGTCCTCGCCAACCTCATACACCGAGGCGATTAGTGGATGGTCGAGCCGAGCGACGGCTCTTCCCTCTGCCGCAAAACGCTTTCGGTCCAGGTCATTTGCGAACTGCCCGCGGGAAATCACCTTCAGTGCGACATCACGATCAAGCCCGATGTGGTTTGCTAGATAAACCACTCCCATGCCGCCTCGGCCGATTTCGCGGACGATTCGGTAGCCACCAATCACTTGCCCGGCAATTTCGGGAGCCGCCGGAGGAGATTCATCGGTTCCCGCTCGACCTCCAAGATTGTCTTCTTCACTGAAAAAATCGTTCGCGATGAATGCGGATGTCTTCCGGCTGGACTCTGAGTCATCTTCTTTCGCGACAAAGTGAAGTTCGTTTTCCGGCAACTCCTTCATTCCAGTGCTTTCATGGCGGATCAGTGTGTGACTATTCGATCAAGCTGATGGTGGTTTTTGAGAGCAAAT
This sequence comes from Rubripirellula tenax, assembly GCF_007860125.1. Taxonomy (NCBI): domain Bacteria; kingdom Pseudomonadati; phylum Planctomycetota; class Planctomycetia; order Pirellulales; family Pirellulaceae; genus Rubripirellula; species Rubripirellula tenax. The sequence continues at coordinate 545,898 of NZ_SJPW01000005.1, read as the reverse complement.
AGCCCAGACTACCTACTGAAATTGTACCGAAAATGGGCATGCGCCGCAGAGCGGTGGCAGGAGGCCGTGGATTTTCCGGGCCCGCTTTGCCTGACAAGCTCTAGCGTATTGGTCGTCTCGCTTCCCAGCAGGCGAATCTGTCGAGAGCTAGAAGATTATTTTCGCGAAGTCGCGCAGCGATCGAGAGCTCGGAGTGTCCTCAGGGTAAAGTCGTTCCCTACCAACTAAAAGAAGAACCTGATGACACGATACCCAAAACGAAGGCGACCACGATTCTCGGCGATTGAATCCTTGGAGAAGCGACAAATGATGGCTGCCGCGATCGACGATGCGATGACGAGTCACGCGTCGGTCGAGTCTTCCGTGGTGGCAGGCTCCGCCTCGAATGCAATTGCCAAAACGGCCTCCGCCTCGTCGGCGTATATTGGCCGGCCCATCTCAATCACCGTCGGACCAGGTACAGTGACTGAGGGGGCGTTGGGTCAAACAGCCACGACGAGCGTCACGGTCAGTCGCAGCGGATCCCTCAGCCAACCGGTCCGAGTGCTGGTCACGGTTTCTGATGGAACAGCCAAGCGTTCAGACAACGACTTTGAAGGCTATTCGCGTGAATTCACCATTCCAGCCGGTCGCAGCCACATCGACGTTCCCATTAAAGTCTTTGGCGACGGAAAGTACGAAGGGCACGAGTACCTAACCGTAAGGGCTCGTCTAAACGAATCCACTTTTAGCTCGCCGTGGGGCAGCAATCGAGTCTCGATAATTAACGACGACGCAAAGCCGTTTACTACCGTGGATTCTTTAACCAATAACGTCATCGTCAACGAAGGTGACGTTGGGTATCAAACACTTAGCTTTGACTACAAACCCACGTCACCGTCCAGCGAACGAACTGTCGTTCGAGTTCAAACGCGAAGCTTGGCACGGAATCCCACCGCTGGCGTGGATTACGAGGCGGTCGATAAATTGCTCGTCTGGCAACCTGGCGAAACGCATACTCAACGTGTCGAGGTCAAAGTTTATGGCGACACGAATTACAACGACTCGAGTCGAGAGACTTTTCAAGTTCTCGTGACACCGATCCAAAATGCCAGAGTAGCGGCTCGAAATTATACGAACGTGACGATCGTTGACGATGACGATGCGCCGCCACCGATTCCAACCCAACTAACGTTCGAACACGTTCGCGAGGCCGAGGGAAATGGAGGTGCTCGTACTGCCCGCGCTACGTTCCGGCTCTCCAACCCAACCAACTACGGCGTTGAAATCCAATATGCCCCGAAAACCGGAGGTGCTTGGGGGGCAGCGGTCGAAGGCGAAGACTTTCAATTGAAGGCAGGTCGAGTGATCATTCCCGCTGGTCAAACCGAGGTAACACTCGATATTCCCATCGTCGGTGACAACCTCGTGGAATCGGACGAGTACTTTCACGTCAGCCTGACGGCACCTGACTGGGTTCACGTTCCCAATCCGCATATGGGTGTTACGCTTCTCAACGATGATTCACCGCTGGTGGATGCCCATGCAGCCGTATTCCGAAACGGCACGTGGTTTATCGACGGAGGTGACGGGGGCTCCGCCGAGCGAACTGTATCCTTTGGATTGGCAGGGGATACGCCGCTGACCGGCGACTTCAACGGTGACGGATCCACTGACCTTGCTGTGGTCCGCAACAACCATGCAAGCGGCATGCTCGACTGGTACTTTGACTACTCGGCCAACGGAACTCTCGACGCGACGCGACATTTTGGGCTGCTAGGCGACAAAGCGGTCGCAGGCGACTTCAATGGGGACGGAGAAACGGATGTCGCGGTGGTTCGCGAGAATCATTGGACGGGCGGCCTGGACTGGTATGTCGACTATGATCGTGCTGGGTTCGCTGCCGAAGATGTCAAGCGGTTCGGAAACATTGGCGATCAGATCGTACCAGGCGACTTCGACGGCAATGGACGAACCGACTTCGGCGTCGCGAGAAACGAAAACGGATTTCTGCGATGGTACATGGACATCGCCGGTGACGGCGAGTCCGCGGAACAGAGTTCGATATTCGGTTTGTCGACAGACCGTGCGTTGGTCGGCGATTGGGACGGTGACGGTGACGACGACTTTGGCGTAGCAAGGGTTCTGAAAGCTGAAGTCGTCGATCTGCTGTTCGATCTGACGGATGGGCAGGATCATGACGAAGAACGCCGAATCCGTTACGGTTGGGAATCCGATGAATTTCTTTCGCTTTAAGTTTGATGGGGTAGGTCCATGTTTCTGAGCAATACAGAATCAACCATGATGTCCGTGCTTTTTGGCGTCGCTGGCCAGGATGACGGCACCCGCAAGGAATACCTAGAGCGATTCTGCGAGGCGTATACAGAACCGCTCGCTCGATTCCTGATCCTAACCAAAAAACAATCAGAGGATGACGCGCGCGAGATCGTCCAGGACTTTTGGCTCACCAAGGTGATTCAACCTGCACCTGAACAAAATCTGATTTCCAAGTATTTGTTGGTGCGTGAGTCGAAGGAGGATTCGTCGTTTCGGCGTTATCTTTCGAAATCGCTTAGCTTCCACTTTATCAATCGTTACCGTTCGGCAGCAGCAAAACAGGAGCGGGCCAATGTTGCGTTTGAACAACTGGAAGGCTGGGAACCGGAAGACGCAGAGTCGGACCAAATCGAATTTGACGCGGTTTGGTCGAATCACTTACTCGACCAAGTACTCAAGCAAGTACGCACTGAGTGCCTTGCCAACGGACACACCGACAAATGGAACGTATTCGTTGAACTAATACTTCGGCCGGGTATGCAAGGAGTCGCCCCACCCTCGTACTCGGAACTTGCCAGCAAGCTTCAGATTGATAGTCCGAAAGCAGTTGGAAACGCATGGGTCACCGTGAAGCGAATGATCCAACGACACTTTGTAACTGCGATACAGCAGTACCTACCTTCGGGCACAAGCCAAAAGAGCCTCGCCGACGTAGAGAATGAAGCACGCGAAATGCTATTTGGATTGGCGGCGAAGGGCGGACTGCGAATCGAGTTTGAGGAATCCATCGGAATGGTCGAGGCATCGTGCGCATCAGCGTCATTTGAGCTCGCTGGAATTCCCGCGGACCATCTATTCAAAACGGTCGCCGACCTCCAGGAAGCTTGGAATGGCATGCTTTCGACAGAGGTTCGCATCATATTTGGCGAGCCAATTCAGGCCGATGGCAACATGATTCTCAACGATTGGATCCTGTCGAAAAGTGAGTCACTGGAGTCCCTCGATCGAGCTCGCAAGATCGCAAAGCGAAGCGGCAAACGAAAGAGCGAACAACTGTCGGAGCATCATTGTTTTCCGCGTGAGACTTGGGCCCTGATTTACCTGCTTGCAATCGCAACTGCGAAGCTGAGACTAGGGATGGATTTGTCGCAAATGGACGCGTCGAAGCTGAAAACAAGGATGCAACAGTTCCGCGATTTCGTATGGATTGACGATGATTCCCGTATCATCCTCTCTCAATTTGTCGACATCGCTGCAACGTAAGATAGTCTTCCTCCCCCCGGAAACACTATTCGGTCACTTAACCGAAGAAGCAAGCTCTTGATAAAGAGGGCTCTTCCGCAGGATCTGTGGCAGGGCGATTGCGCCACACTGGGTAATCTGCGAAGCTGAGCAAGGGTTCGTGATTGGGTGGCTGGTCTGTAGCGGCCGGGCGAATCGACTCGCTTCGGATTCACTCGATGGAACGCTCCGCTTCGTTGGTTGAACAGCTCAAGGCCGTCTCGGACCCGCGTCCGGGCGAACCCGTTTATCCATTGGTTAATGTCGTATTCATGACCATCTGTGCGGTCATCGCGGGCACGGATGATTTTGTTGCGATTGCAAAGTTTGCCAACACAAAGAAGGAGTGGTTTGCAAAGTTCCTTGATATGACCCAAGGGGTTCCTTCGCACGATCGTTTCAACGCGATTCTCAACGCGATCAAGCCTGAAGAGTTTGAACCGATGTTGCTTCAGTGGATCACTCAGTTGCATAACGTTGCCGACGGCCAAGTCATTGCGATTGACGGCAAGACGCTTCGTCGAAGCTATGACGCGGCCACCGGCAAGGCAGCCATTCACATGGTCAGTGCGTGGGCGACGGACAATCACATCAGCCTTGGTCAAACAGTCGTCGACGCGAAGAGCAACGAAATCACAGCGATCCCCAAGCTGCTCGAAATGATCGACGTTTCCCGGGGTTTGGTGACGATCGACGCGATGGGATGCCAAACCGAGATCGCTGCAAAGATCGTTGACGAAGTTGCGGACTATTGCTTGGCGGTAAAAGGAAATCAACCGACGCTGTATGAGGGAATCAAGGCATTCTTTCTGGATCACCTTGAAGATGACTTTACAAGAATCAAGGTATCCGAGCATCACACGAAGGAAACCGGTCACGGACGTATCGACGAGCGCAGCTACTACTTGTGTGAAGTTCCCGACGACCTTCCTGACGCAGGTCGTTGGAAGGATCTTTGTGCGATCGGCATGTCGATCAATAACACACAGCGTCGTAAAGGCGACGAGATCGCGGTCCGTTACTACATCCTCAACAAAGTGGTAGACGGGGAATTGTTCGCCGGTGCGGTGAGAGATCATTGGGGCATCGAAAAAAGTTGCCATTGGCAGTTGGATGTGGCGTTCGGCGACGACCAGTGTCGCATTCGCAAAGGGCATCGGGACGAGAACTTCAGTACGCTCAGACGGACAGCTCTAAGTCTGCTCAAGCAAGAAAAGACGGCCAAGTGCGGAGTCAAAAACAAGCGGCTCAACGCTGGCTGGAACGATGACTACATGGAGAAGGTCGTTTTCAGGGCTCATCCGAGTAAAGCGTACTTGCTCCTGCGCGGCGACGGCAGTTAAGCATCGTATGAACAACAACTGACGGTTTTACGTGTAGCGGAAGTCTTCAACGGTTTGTCGATTTAGCCAGATTCTTGCCACGAATCTACGCAAATGTTTTGCACGGATTTGTGTCCATCGTCCTTGCACGACAGACCGAATCTTTAGCGTGGTCGCTGTTGTGAAAACAACCATTGATGAACTTTAGGGTCACCGGTGGGAACGCCGTGGCAGGCATGGCCGGCGCCTTTCACGACGACCAGTTCGATGTCGACACCGCTGTCCTTCAATGCGTTGGCCAGGGCAATGCATCGCTTGTTCTTGTTCAGGTCGTGATCGTTTTCACCAACCCAGGCTCGGATCGGAGCTTTGATTTTTCCGACCACGCTCTTGGGATCGACCGGGCCCGACACGGTGATGGCGGCGGCGTAACGACTGGGGTCGCGAGCGAGCGTTTGAAAGGTGCCCTGGGCCCCGTTCGAAAAACCCATCAAGTAAACTCGATGTGGGTCGATCGGAAGATGCTGCATCAGGTGAGCAACGGTGGCGTCGAGTTGTTCAGGAATTTTTTCCCAGCCGCCCTTCGGCGGATAGTAGGGCTGGACCACGAAGCACGGGTTCCGGCGTTGGTTTTCTGTCTTCGCCCATGGTTTGGCGATCGCCTGAGGAGTGAACTCCTCACCCGGCTTTACGTTGTTGCGTCGGCCGTGCAGCACGACGACCAATGGGTAGAGCTTTCGGCCGGTGGCGAGTTTCTTGTCGCCGTAAATCCAAAGAGGAAGTCCGTTTTTGGCCAGCGGTTCTTCCGCATGCACGAACTTCCCTTGAATCAGATTTGCATAGGGACCCTTCGCAAAATCTTGGGCGGTTAGCGGACTCGCAAGTAACAGTACGAGTATTGAGATGAATGGTTTCATGATTGCCGAATCGTTTGCGGGTGACAGAGACGAGGGGCCGTTTGGAAAACATGCGATTGGCTAGTGCTCTGTCAACATTCAATTTTAGGGTTGGCGCTTTCGTGGCGTAGGCTTCCAGCCTGCGATTTCCAATATCTGCGTATTGGCAGGCAGGATGCCTACCCCACGTTTTATTTTTGACAGAGCACTAATTGTCGATCGCTGCGCGCAGTTCTTTCACAAAGTCCGACACCGACGCGACCGCGGTTGCTTGGTCCGGCGCCGATGCCATTCGTTTGACGATCGCCGATCCGACGATCAATCCGTCGGCGACGGGCGCCAGCTTCGCCGCCGTTTCGGGGCCGCTGATTCCGAACCCGATGCAAATTGGTAGATCCGTTTGCTCTCGCAGCCAACCGACGTTGTCGACCAGGTCGTCCGGCAGCGCCGTCCGTTCGCCGGTGATGCCCGTGACGGAAACGTAATACAGAAAACCCGACGACGAGTTGGCGATGGCGACCTGGCGTGCTCGCGGCGTCGTCGGCGTCACCAGTTGAATCAGGCTGAAGTCGGCTGCCTTGCAGATCGCCGACAACTCACTGGCTTCTTCGACTAACAAGTCCGGTACGATCGCGCCGGCAAAGCCCGCCGCTTTGGCTTGTTCGATGTACTTGGCCAATCCGACGCGGTAGATGATCGCGTAGCTGACCATCGTCACCAGCGGCGTTTGGATGTCGCCGGTGATCTGCCTTCCCATCTCGAACACTTGGCCGAGTTTGAACTTCTTATCCAAGGCCCGTTGATACGAGGCTTGGATCACCGGCCCGTCGGCTATCGGATCGCTGTACGGTACACCGACTTCGCAAAGATCCGCGCCGGCCGGTCCGACGGCTCGCAGGATCGCGGCAGTCGTTTCGATGTTGGGATCGCCGGCGGTGATGAAAGGCATCAGCGCCTTACGGCCCTGTTTGCGTAGATCGGCAAAGAGTTGGTCGACTGCGGACATAGAGGCAAAAAAAGGTTTGGGGATTAAGTTTTTAGAGAGAGTTCGTGTCTGAGTGCCCGGGCGATCATCGACATTTGAAACCATTGCCCCAACACGAATGTGTCGACGGTTGGGAAAATCGTTTGCGTGGTTGGGTGTCGCCCGTCCTTGGGTTGGTCATTTGCCGCTTGAATCGCATTACGGTTCAACGTGGTCAGCGTTTGATCGCCGATCGCATTCAGATGGTCTTGGTCGCGACGACTCTTGCCGACGACCAAGCGATCCTGGCGATCTTGATCGACGGTGATGTGGTTGATCAGTTTACCGTGGCTTGGGGTGGTCGCTTGGTTCAATCGGTCGCGCCATCGTGCGGCGGTTTTCAAAGCGTCGACCCATACGTTCGTCTCGGCTGTGGGGTGGCCGCGGTGCTTGGAAATCACGTGTTCCACCGCAACCTGTTTCAACACCAAGTTATCAGCATAATCGGTCGCGATGAAGTGATCGTTGATCGCGGCGGCACCCTCGAGCAGCTTGACGCAGTCGAGCCCCAGCATCGCGGCGGGCAACAGCCCAACCGGCGACAGTACGCGAAAAAGGTCATCCGACAAATTGCCTAGTTCCGGCGGCACCGAGAACACCTGCTGGCAACCGATTTCGGCGGCCAGGCGATCTAACCGGCTGTTGGCGGATGTGATCGGGATCAACAAACGGGGCAACCACGCGTCCGCTTCGCCGCCCAACGATCTTTCCAGCACCGAAACGAATTGTCGTAGTGCGACGGCCGTTTCGGGCGTTTGCCCAACCGGGTCGATGACGACGATCGCCCATCGCTTTTCGGCTGGCGAGTCGCCGTATCCGCCTTCGGTGATACGATGGATCAGCGACGCGGTCGCGTCGTTGTCGAAACGATCGCCGGCGAAATACATGCGAGGCTTGCTGCCTCGCGCTGCTCGGGACAGTTCGTTGTGGTACGGGTCACTGCATGCGTCCCGCATCGCTTTCACGCCCAGCGTCACGTCGCCGGTGCCGATTACCACGACGGCGTCGATGTGGTCATGCAGTCCGTTGGCGACTTTGAACACGCGTCCCAATTCGGAATCTGTTCGATCGGCCAGGTACGCCGAAAATTGGTTCTCGGGCCAGCGAAAAAAGGGGGCCGACGGATGCTGGGTCCATTCGTTTCGCATGCCCAGCAACGTCGCGGCCAAGGCATTGGTCTGGGCCGGTTGGATCCCCCATTCGTCGCTGATGCATCCGGCGGCGTCGAAACGAAGGAGGCTCATCGAGGCGGATTTCAAGCGAGATACGAGCGAGGTGTGGATCGCAAGCCTAATCCATCCCAGTGCTGTGACGAAGCGGGAGTTCCGAAGTCGACGAATGTCGGATAGTTTACGCATGATCGAAAAATAAGTGTCCGACCCCTTTTGCCGGGAACCGGCCCTTCGGGTGCTTCGCACGAAAGGGGGCGGACACTTTTTTTCGCACCAACCCTTACAGCGAAAATACCCATCCTTCGGCGTTTCCCTGCCGAGGCAACTTTGTGGAGACTACCCGTGCAAGTTCGTCGAAAACCCGTTGTTCTGATCGTTCGTGATGGTTGGGGCGAGAACCCCAACCGCGATGCCGACGCCTCCAACGCGATCGTACAGGCCACCACGCCGGTCAGCGACCGATTAATGAACGAGTATCCCAACACTTTGGTCAAGACGTCCGGCGAAGACGTCGGCCTGCCCGAGGGCGTGATGGGGAACAGCGAAGTCGGTCACCAAAACATCGGCGCCGGACGAATCGTCGACCAGGAAGTGATGCGGATCACGCGCGCCATCCGCAGCGGCGCGTTCTTCACCAACGCCGTCGTCCAAGGTGCCGTCCAGCATGCCAAGGCCAACGGCGGCACGTTGCATTTGATCGGTTTGATGTCGGACGGTCGTGTTCACAGCGACATCCAACACGCGTACGCCTTCATTCAAGTTGCCAAGGACGCGGGCCTCGGTCGCGACGGTTTGGCGATCCACGCGATCACCGATGGCCGCGATACTTCACCGACCAGCGGCGTGAAGTTCGTCGGCGACCTGGAAAAGAAGTGCGAAGAAATCGGCGCCGGCCACGTCGCCACGGTGATTGGCCGATTCTTTGCGATGGACCGCGACTTTCGTTGGGACCGCGTTCAGAAAGCGTACGACTTGTTAACGAAGGGATCCGAACGAACGGCCCCAACGGCATCGGCCGCAATTGCAAACTACTACGACAATCCGACGACGCCATCGGTGACGGGCGACGAGTTTGTCGAACCAACGTCGATCACCAGTGCGAGTGGTCCGTCGAAGATCAAGCCGGGTGATGCGGTCATCTTCATGAACTATCGCGGCGACCGGCCTCGCGAATTGACCAAGGCGTTCGTTTACGACGACGCGGCTTGGTCAGGGATCGAGGGCGGCGGCTTTGACCGTGGCAAGAAGATCGACAACTTGTACTTCGCCACCATGGCCGGCTACGAAACCGGATTGCCCGTCGAAGTCATTTTCGAGAAGCCGGCGAAGATGCCACACATCTTGGGCGAGTACATCAGCTCGTTGGGACTGCATCAATTCCGATGCGCGGAAACCGAAAAGTATCCGCACGTCACGTTCTTCTTCAACGACTATCGCGACGAGCCGTTTGTCGAAGAGGAACGCGGGATGGCTCCGTCGCCGCGTGACGTTTCGACCTACGATCAAAAACCAGAAATGTCGGCCGATGAAGTCGCGTCGAAGGTGTTGGCGGAAATCGAAAAAGGTGAAGCTGATTTGATCGTCGTCAACTTTGCCAACGGCGACATGGTCGGACACACCGGCGTACTGGCGGCTGCGGTCAAAGCCGTAGAGAAAGTCGATGCGTGCGTGGGCAAGGTCGTCGACGCGACGTTGGCCAAGGGCGGATCGCTCGTTGTCACGGCCGACCACGGTAACTGTGAACAGATGATCGATCCGGAAACGGGCGGGCCTCATACAGCCCACACGACATTTGAAGTTCCGTTGATCGTCGTCGAACCAGGCTTGGACGGAAAGAAACTTCGCAGCGGTGGACGGCTTGCCGACATCGCGCCAACGGTGCTGGCACTGATGGGATTGCCCAAGCCCGATGAAATGACGGGCGAGTCGTTGGTCGATCTGTAACCGATCGTCGGCAACGTTTACGCGGCGCGGCGAATGCCGTCCGCGGGACCGATGTGTTGGCCCAACGTTTCGATTTCCAGTTTCAACAACTGTTTCGCAACGCGACCAGCCGTAGGGCGCTGGTTCATGTCGTCGGAGACCATTGATTCGACCAAGTCGGCAATCGGTTCCAACGTCGAACGGTTCGTCGGATGTGTGTGCGTCAACCACTTCCACAGAATGCGACCGAGCGAAAACACGTCGGCCGACGGCAGTGCGGCATGGTTTCCGGACATCGTTTCGGGCGCCGAATAGGCTGGTGTTCCGCGAAAGTGACTTCCCGCAACGGTGTGAATCCGGCACGCAAACCCGAGATCGACCAGCGTCACGTGTCCTCGGGATCCGACGATCGTGTTTTCGGGTTTCACATCACCGTGAATCCAGCCGGCGCTGTGCAACGCGTCCAGCGCTTGAGCGACTTGACGCACCAGCCACAAAGCGACCGGCAAAGGCTTGCGGTCGGTGGCGTCCAGGTGGGCCTGCATCGTGACGCCGTCCAGACGCGGCATCACCACGTAGGGAGTGGTTGATGAATTCGACGCATCCAAGACGGCGACCAAGTTGGGGTGAACGATCGTGGACGCAGCGGCAACAAATTGGTTGATCTGTCGCCGGCTTTCCACGTCTTCGCCGATCGCTCGTTTGATGACGTAGTCCCAACGAGGGCTGCCGACCGAATCGGCCGGTTGAGTCAGATTCAATTCTGCGGTCGGGCTGCGATGCAACAACGAACCGAGTCGCCAAATTCCAAGGATCGCCGTCGAGTTTCCCGACTGGCCGTTGTTCGTACTGGCAACATGAATCGTTGGGAAACGTTGGGGCGATACGTTTGTCACGATCGGCAATCCTTTGCAGTCGGGTCCAGGCTGTGGGCGGACATGCCGCCGCGTACCCTTTTATCGACAGGTAAGCAGGCCCCAGCGAGCGGTCGCCCGTCGGTCCGTCACATCTTCCCAAGCCCGCACAACCGGCCCCCGACCCCCGACCGTCGGATGCATCGGTTACGATGAACACGCACGTTCACGCCACCTGTTAGGTACCACGGATGAATTCGCCGACCGACCCACCCAAAGCCGACGGAACCCCCGGTTTCAATCCCTACGTTCCGGCAAGTGATGTCGGCGCCGGTCGAATCGCCGATCCCGCCATCAACAAAACGATTCGCGAATTGGGCCGATGGCAAATGTTTTTCGCCATCATGTTGGGATTGGCCGTCGGGCTAACGATGCTGATGATGTTGATTCCGTTGTTAAGTGGCGGGATCGGCGATGCAGTCGGCGGAATGCTTTGCCTGGGCGGCGGAAGTCTTTTGCTGTACGGACTTCCTGCATTGATGCTTTGGAAAGCGGCCACAATCGCTCGCCAGTGTTCGGTCGAACCCGATGTCGACCAGATGGCCGAACTGATGCGAGCCCAAGTCCGATTCTGGCGAACGATCGGCATCATCGCCGGCTTCGTGTTGGCGTTCTACGGTCTGGCCTTGGTGATGGCCCTCGTCGGCACAGTTTCGATGTCCAATTGATGCTCGCGATGAACGTCGGCTTTCAGGCAAGGATTTCCGTTACAACGCGCGACGGCTGAGTGACGTTGGACAATCGCTGCGGCAAGCCCTGGTGCAAGTACGTCAACCGTTTGTGGTCGATACCCAGCGTGTGTTGCAGCGTCGCATGTAAGTCATGAGGCGATACCTTGTTGCTGATCGCTTCGTACCCGATCTCGTCCGTTTCGCCGAAGCTGAAACCCGACTTGATGCCGCCGCCGGCCAACCACATCGTGAACGCGCCGGGGTTGTGGTCGCGACCGATCAATTTCATTTCCCGGCCGCCTCGATTTTCTCGCATCGGTGTTCGCCCGAACTCACCGCCCCAAACGACCAACGTGTCTTCCAACATGCCGCGTTGTTCTAAGTCTTTCAGCAGCGCCGTCATCGGTCGATCGACTTCGTTGCATCGGTCGCTGAATCCGGCGTTCAATGCTTCCGCAGCCCCCGCCCCGTGCGAATCCCAGCCCCAATGAAAAAGTTGAATGAAGCGAACGTCTCGCTCGGCCAAACGGCGAGCGAGCAAGCAATTGTTGGCGAACGATTCCTGGCCCGGTTCGGTTCCGTAAGCCGCGTGAGTCGCGGCCGTTTCTTGCGACAGGTCGAAGGCTTCGGTGGCATGCGTTTGCATCCGAAACGCCATCTCGTACTGAGAGATTCGCGTCAGCACTTCCGGGTCGCCGGTCTGCTCGAACGTCGCTTGGTTGATGCGATTGAGCGAATCGAGGGCTCGGCGTCGTTGTTGCCGAGAAACATCGTCCGGGTTCGACAAATACAGTACCGGATCGCCCTTGGATCGGCACTGGACGCCCTGGTACACCGAGGGCAAGAAACCGGAACCCCAAACGCTTTTGCCGGCCGAAGGCGTCTTGCCACCGGAAACCAAGACGATGAATCCCGGCAAGTTCTCGTTCTCGCTGCCCAATCCGTACATCGTCCAGGCACCGAACGATGCGGAACCGAGGTTCTGGCTGCCGGTGTGCAGCAGAAGTTGCGCCGGAGCGTGGTTGAACTGAGTCGTCTGCATCGATTTGATGAAACAGACTTTGTCCGCGACCGACTGAAACTCGGGCAATCGATCCGATACCCACGCGCCGCTCTGGCCACACTGTTTGAAGGGGAACTGCGGACCCAGCATTTTCGGAACACCCTGGATAAACGCAAACCGTTTGCCTTCCAGGAAACTCGCCGGACAATCCTGGCCGTCGAGCGATTGCAGGTCCGGTTTGTAGTCGAACAGTTCCAATTGGCTGGGCGCACCGGCCATGTGCAAGAAGATGACCCGCTTGGCCCTCGCGGGAAAGTGGACGCCGCGATGCGGGGACTCCGATGCAATGATTGGACGTGTCTCTTGCGATCCCATCCACATTCCGGCCAAGCCTAGCGAACAGTCCTTGATGAAGTGTCGGCGGGTGGCCCATTGCGCAACGCCATCGCGAATCGAGTCGTTGGGATGGCTCATTTGGTCAGCGCCTTGTCGAGATTCAAAATGGTATTGGCGACGATCGACATCGCGGACGATGTGTCGGACGGATTCGTGGATGAATGAACGAGGTCTTCGTAAAGCGACATCAATTCGCCCGATTCCAAATCCGTTGGCATCTGGCTAGTCGCGGCTAAGTACATCCGCTGGATCGCGTGTTCGACGGATCCTTGGCAATCGTCCGTCACGCGGTCAGCCAGCGCGTGTGAGCACTCTTGATAAACCGGATCGTTCAACGTGACCAAGGCTTGCAGCGGAGTGTTCGTGTCGATCCGTCGCGGCGAGCACAAATCGCGAGTCGGCGAGTCAAAGGTCAGGAAGCTCGGGTACGGGCTGGTCCGCCGCCAATACGTATAGAGTGCCCGGCGGTACCGCTGGTCGCCGGTCGCCGTTTCCCAGGTCGCGCCGCTGTAGATCGTTTGCCACACTCCATCGGGTTGTGGCGGCATCACCGACGGTCCGCCGACTTGATCGTTGATCAAACCCGAAACCAATAACGCTTGGTCGCGAACCATTTCGGCAGACAAACGGGTTCGTGGCCCTCGGCCGTGATAGCGGTTTGTCGGGTCTTTGGCGTGTTTGTCGGTGGATACTTGGTTGGTTTGGCGATACGTCGACGACAGAACCAAGTCTCGTAAAAATGGCTTCAGATGCCAGTCGTGATCCGATCGCAATCGCATCGCCAAATGGTCTAACAGTCTTGAGTCCGACGGCGGCAGTCCGCTGGATCCGAAGTCTTCTTCGGTTTCGACCAAGCCTCGGCCAAACAATTGGGACCAGATCCGATTGGCCCAGACACGCGCGGATATCGGGTTCGCGTCGGAAACCAACCACTGGGCAAACGCCAAGCGGTTGTCGATCGTGGCTTCGGCGCCGGGTTTGTCGAACACATGGGGTATACCCGGTTCGACCTCATCGCCGCGGTCCATCCAATTGCCGCGAGTGAAGGTGCGAGTCGTCCGGCGAGCCATGTCCGGTCGCGCGACCATAACGGGAAGCGAACTGCCTTCGATCGCGTTGACCTTGGCTTGCGATTGCTTCAGTGCATCGTCGATCGACGTCCACTCGTCAGTTGCCATTCGCTCGGCCCATTGGGCGTCGGTGCAAAGCGACCACGTGAAGTTGCGGATCGGCGTTGCGTTGTTGCCCGATGTCGACGCTTTCTGGGCCATCGTCAATCGAAGCGATGCACCGTCGGGTCGCGAGGCCGGTTCCTTCAACACGAAGACTGCCCATCGAGCGGACGTCAGCTTGGGAAACTCGCCCACGCCATTGCCGTTGCCTTTCAACGCGTCGCGAGGATCGGATGGCCCGGTGATGGCATCGACGAATGCGTCCGAAAACTTGATCGGAGTTTGTGTATCGTCGTCGGCAATCCATTCGGCCTTCAGTTGCGTCAGGACTGCGCCCTTTTCGGGACCGGTCGTCGGATCATTCGCGGTCGGCAGAATCTCGATCCGAAACGCCGTGATCGGGTCGTCCGTATCGACCGAAAAATCGACCGTGTACTCGACACCGACGGGAAAGGTTCCCGATGCAGTTCGAACGTGGTTGCCGTCGACTTCTAGTTCACCGTCGGTCGACGATACATCGGTCGGCGCCATCGCGTCCCAGGCGACGGATTCGGCGAACGATCGGCCTAGGTCGTTTCGCTGATGGCGAATGATTTCAAGCTGCCGTTGATCAGCGATTGCCGCTTCGATCAGTGACCGTTCCGACGGAATCTTTAACGTCGGATAGTCGTCGTCCAAGTCTGTGTCTAGCGAATTGTCAAACAACGCCATGCAGCGATAGTATTCGTCATGCTCAAACGCGTCGTACGGATGTGAGTGGCATTGGACACAGCCGAACGTGGTCGCTTGCCAAACGGTCCAGGTCGTGTTGACGCGATCAATGATAGCGGCGACGCGAAATTCTTCGTCGTCGGTGCCGCCTTCGGTGTTGGTTTGCGTGTTGCGGTGAAACGCGGTCGCGATCAAGTCATCGGCGGTCGGGTCGGGCAACAGATCGCCGGCCAACTGTTTGATCGTGAACTCGTCGTACGGCATGTCGTCGTTGAACGCCTTGATCAACCAATCGCGATAGGGCCACATGTCGCGATGGGGGTCTTTTTCGAAGCCTCGCGAGTCGGCATAGCGAGCCAAGTCCATCCACATCGAAGCCCACCGTTGTCCGAAATTCTGGCTGGCCAACAACCGATCGACTTCGGCGGCGTACCGTCGTTCAACAGACGCGTCCGAATCGGCAGCCGCACAATCAGTTGCGAACGAATCGAGCTGTTCGATCGTCGGCGGCAATCCGATCAGGTCCAATGACGCACGGCGCAGCCACTGCGAGGGCGACGCGTCGGCCGATGTTTGCAAACCTTGTTCGCGCAACGTTTCTAAAACCAATCGGTCGAGCGATTGTCGTGGCCAGTCGGACGTTGTGTCGAAACGCTGTGTGTTGTTGGCAAGCGGCGCCATTGACCACAGATCGCCCCACGCGGCGCCTTGGGAAATCCATTGTTCCAGGGTCGCGATCTCGTCGGCGGACAGCGGTTCGGGGTGCTCGTCCGGCGGCGGCATCCGCGTGTCGGGATCATCGGTCTTGATTCGCTCGATCAAGACCGAAGCATCCGGATCGCCCGGTTCGACGATCCATCCATCGGGTGGCAGCACGCGGTCGGCGTAAACAAACGAGACATCCCCGGCTTGCTTCACGCCGCCGTGACACGATGTGCAATGCGACATCAAAATCGGCCGCACGTCGCGATTAAAATCGATCGGATCGGCCGCCGTCGATTGGGCTTGGACGGACGACATCCCGATCAACAGACACAGCAGAAGAAAGCAGCTAACGGGGCGGTCGATTCGCATCGGTGTCAGATTCGAGAATGGAGATCTTGTGGTGAACCTCCATTGTACCCGCCGAAACCGTGTCGGATCTTGTAGGTTTGCGATCGATGGTTTCGCGTTTGCGTCATTTGCTTCGCAGAATCGACGACTTTGGGCGCAGATTCATTTCAGATACGATTGGCGGCTATGAACCAATACTTTCAAGCACTCGATCCGGCCACCATTCGAACTCACGCCGAAGGCCCCAGCGGTTCGCTGCCGTTGTCCGATGAGATTTTGCGAACCTGGACAAGCGGTGACATCTTCGGGCTGACGCAAAGCGTCGGGATGGGATTCGATCCCCGTCGCGTTTTGGGCGACCAGTACTTGATCCTTAGCACCCAAGGAGGTGTCCGAGCACCGGACGGAACGCCGGTCGCACTGGGCTATCACACCGGCCACTGGGAAGTGGGGCTGTTGGTGCAAGCCGCCGCCGAACAGCTTTGCAAACACGACGGAGTGCCCTTCGCTGCATTTGTCAGCGATCCCTGTGACGGTCGCACTCAAGGCACCAAGGGCATGTTCGATTCATTGCCCTATCGAAACGATGCCGCGATGGTGATGCGGCGTCTGATCCGATCGTTGCCCCAACGGAAAGGGGTGATCGGCGTGGCGACGTGCGACAAAGGATTGCCGGCGATGATGATGGCGCTCGCCGGGACCGGTCATCTAGCCAACGTCTTGGTGCCCGGCGGAGTCACGTTGCCGCCATCGGTCGGTGAAGACGCGGGCAAAGTGCAAACGATCGGCGCTCGATACACACGTGGTGAAATGAGTCTGGAAGAAGCATCGCTGGAGGGATGTCGCGCGTGCGGCACGCCCGGTGGCGGGTGTCAGTTTCTTGGCACGGCGGCGACAAGCCAAGTCGTGGCCGAAGCGTTGGGCATGACGGTACCTCATGCGGCACTGGCGCCCAGCGGGCAACCGATTTGGACACAGTTGGCTCGCGATTCGGCCGATGCTTCGCGGACCATGTTCGAACGTGGTGACACGATGGCCGACATCTTGACCGACGATGCGTTGTTCAACGCGATGTTGATTCATGCGGCCGTCGGCGGCAGCACCAACTTGCTGCTGCATATTCCCGCCATCGCGCACGCGGCGGGGCTGAAGCGTCCCGATGCTGCGGCGTTTCGCGAGATCAATCGCATGGTTCCTCGTTTCGTTGATTGCTTGCCCAACGGTCCGGTCGGGCATCCGACGGTGCGGTTGTTCTTGGCCGGTGGAGTTCCCGAAGTCGCGTTGCATCTGCGTCGCTTGGGATTGCTGAAGACCAACGCGCGCACGGTCACCGGCATGACGTGGGAAGAAATTCTAGATCAATGGGAAACCTGCGAGCGACGGGAAGTGTGTCGCGATCGACTGCGTGACGCCGACGGTATCGATCCCGATGAAGTCATCATGACGCCGGCGGTCGCGAAGTCTCGCGGTTTGACCAGCACCGTGTGTTTTCCGTCGGGCAACCTGTGTCCCGAAGGGTCGGTGATCAAAGCAACTTCGATTGACCCGTCGGTCATCGATGCGGACGGCGTTTATCGCAACCGAGGTCGCGCCCGTGTGTTCGTTTCTGAGCGTGATGCGATTGCCGCAATCAAAGGTCAGTCCGAGCCACCCATTCAAGCCGGTGACGTGATCGTCTTGATCGGGCGTGGTCCGATCGGATGCGGCATGGAAGAAACGTATCAGATCACGTCGGCACTAAAGTACCTGTCGTTTGGCAAGCAAGTCGCATTGGTCACCGACGCTCGATTCTCGGGCGTTTCGACCGGCGCTTGCATCGGGCACGTCGGCCCCGAAGCGCTTGCCGGCGGTCCAATCGCGAAAGTACGCGACGGCGACTTGATCGACATCGTGATCGATCGCAATGAACTGACCGGTCACGTCAACTTGGTCAGCGAAGATGAATCCATGACGGCCGAAGAATTGCTTGCCAACCGCACACCACACCCCGATTTGCAGGTCGAACCCGACATGCCCGAAGACACACGGTTGTGGGCTGCGCTGCAACAGGCCGGCGGCGGCACCTGGGGAGGCTGCGTGTACGATGTCGACGAGATCGTGAAGCGGCTATCAACGGACGGACATCGTCTCGGATGACCCTCGCGGGATTGTCGGTTTTTCGGGCGTCGCATCGGACACCATATCGCCAGCTTGGCCGACGCGGCGAACGAAGAACCAAAGTGTGAACGTCACCGCCAAGATCGACGCCAGCGCAGCAGCACCCTCGACCAGCAACGCCGATCGCATTTGATCGACTGGCGCCATGACTTTTTCCAGGCGATACTGGACCAACACCAACAGGTCCGCGGTCTTGCGGTCATTCGGTGCCGGGCCCTGTCTTTCTTTTTCGTCTTCTCGTTCTTGGCGGGGCAGTGCGACGGGTTGAATGGCTGCGATCCAGGGGCCGCCATACGCCTTTCCATCATCCGCCGACGCCAACGGATCCAAGTAGTCGACGTCGCCGCCACCAAGCAAGCGGTCCATCAACGGAGCCGTCATTTGGTAGCTCTTGTCTTCGCCCTTTCGTCCTTCGGTTTGTCGTGCATCCATCAGCGGATGTTGCAAGATCGTGCCGCGCGAGGTTCCCTCGCGGGCTTCGATCAACACGGCGACCTGGTTGGCGCCTTGTTTACTCTGCAGCAACTCGAAATCGCCCAAGTTGATTGTCGCGACAAAAATCGCATCCGGTTTGGAATGGTCGTCGGTCAAGAAGATCGGTGTGCTTACCGCAACTTTCCAAAAACGCGTCGCCGTACTGGGGAACGCTGCGGACAAATTCGTCGACTCAAGCGGTAGGACTTCCCCAATCGCGACGTCCGACTTCGAAAGATCGACACGGCCGCCGTGAAAATAGGTTCGGTAGCAAAAGTTTCGTCCCGCACTGTTTTCTTCTTCGTCGACATCTTCGTCATACGCGATACCCAAAATCGTTCCGACCGAATCGGTGATGAACATGGTTGCCAATCGCAGTCGCCGGTTCTCGGCATTCTCGCCGGTGTATCGGGCCAACCGCTCGGCCAAAATTTGATCGAGCTGTTTTCTTGCTCCGTTCTTCAGCAACGCCTGCCGTGCGGGGCCGTCGCCGTGAGTCTGAATGGGGATTCGCATTGCCGCGATCTGGTCGAGCGAATCGCGGACCGAGGTTTCCGAAAGGGTCGCTTGCAGTTGCTCGACCAGAATCCGCCGCGACGCTTCTTCTTGGGCCAGTTGATAGTACCGACCGATTTCGCTTTCCAGTGTTCGGGCGGCAAAGCTGGCGGCCAACTGGTTGCTGCCAAACGCTTCGGTTCGAAGCGCCTTCATCGTGCTGGTGCTGGCTCGCTTGATGCTTCGGTACCCAAAGAACGAGGTTGCCAACAAAATCAACAGCGGACCCAAGATGCCCAGCAGCATCAACGGCCGCCGTGATTGTGAATGGTCACGCCGATTGACGTCGTCCAGAATCTGTTGAATGTTGGCATAGCGAGCCTTGGGGTCGACCGCCAAGCATCGCGAAATGATTCGCGCGAGCGGTCGGTCAACGCCACGATGTTGCAAGTGCCGATCGGGAACCTTGCCGCTGGCGATCGCGGTGCGGTACCGTTCGAGCCGCTTGGGCAGTGAACCGGCCGTATCGATCTGTTCCACGATCTCGTCGCTGCGGTAGGGCGGCGAACCGATCAGCATCCGATACAAAATCGCGCCGACGGCGTACACGTCCCAACTGGCATCGGGTGTCGAGTTCAAATCGGCTTGTTCGGGCGCCATGTAGAACAGCGTTCCCAACGCCGGCGTTTGCTCGTGCGACAATCGGCTTTGGCCAAAATCCGCCAACCTCGGTTCGGCATCGTCGCCGATCAAGATGTTGGCCGGCTTGATGTCACAGTGCAGCACCCCCTTGCTGTGGCAATGGTTCAGCCCGACGCAAATTTTTCGAAACATCGCCACGGCTTCGGCGACCGGCAACCGCGGTCTGACTTCCAGCAGGTCTTCCAACGATCCGCCGCCGACCAATTCCATCACGTAATACGGCGGATCGGCGTCCCAGCCGACTTCCAAAACCTGGACGACGTGACGATCGGCCGACAAGGTCACCAAGTTCTTGACTTCGCGGCTGAGCAGGGACCAATTCACGCCGCCGCGATGGAGGTAGAATTTGACGGCGACGTTTCGCCCGGTGTTCAAATCCACACCCACCCAGACTTGGCCGAACGCACCGGAACCCAGAAAGCGGGTCAGCCGGTATCCTGGCACTTCGGACGGTGGCGTCGTGGCACGCATCGACAGCTTTTTGCTGGTCGATTGGCCATCATCGGATTGATTTTCGGTTTGGTCGTAATTCATGTCGCGTCCGTCATGTCGCACCGGCTTGACCGAGGCTCCACCAACATCTAACCCCGTTCCATCTTGCGTGATGATTTCAACCATCCAGCTCGGCCATTCTATTGTACCGGACAACTTCCGATTCAAACTCGCCGCTTGGGTCGGATTTCTGGTGGCCGGCGTACTCGTGTTCGGCACTTCCTACGGACAAACCACAGCAATCGATGCATCGCTTGAAGCAAATGCCGACGCGGCGATGTTGGATGGCCGCGACGGACGCGATTTGTCAGTCCGCAACTTTCGGCCCAAAAATCAACTTCGATCGCCGCACCATCCGGTCGCGTCGGCGAAATGGACCGTCGTCGATGTCCATACGCACTTTTCTTACAAGCTGCGTCAAAGCGAACAAGCTCTCGATGACTTCGTCGCCGTCATGGATCGTCAAAGGATCGCCGTATGCGCGTCGTTGGACGGAAAGTTGGACGGCAAATTCGAAGACCATCGCAACTTCTTATGGAAAAAGTACCGCGACCGGTTCGTGATCTTTGCCAACGTGGATTGGCAGGGCGCCGGCGATCCGAACGATCCACCGACTTGGGCCTGTCATCGCCAAGGCTTCGCACAGCGAACAGCCGATCAGTTGGCGGAAGCGGTGGATGGCGGAGCAAGCGGTTTGAAAGTCTTCAAAAAGTTCGGACTCGGCTATCGCAACCCCGACGGCACGTTGATCCAGATTGATGATCGTCGTTGGGATCCGATTTGGGAGGCATGTGGAAAGCTGGGCATCCCCGTCCTGATGCACACGGCGGATCCGGCTGCGTTTTTCGATCCGATCGACGAGACGAACGAGCGCTGGGAGGAACTCAGTCGGCATCCCGATTGGAGTTTCCACGGCGACGAATTTCCTTCGCGAGAACACCTGCTCGAGGCTCGAAATCGCGTCATCGAAAGACACCCGGGCACCAACTTCATCGGTGCCCACATTGCCAACAACTCCGAAGACTTGGCGGCGGTCGGAAAGTGGCTCGATCGCTATCCGAATCTGTACGTCGAACCGGCGTCGCGGATTTCCGAACTGGGGCGACAGCCACGAACGGCCCGCGAATTTCTGGTTCGATATGCCGATCGCGTGATGTTTGGAACCGACGGACCTTGGCCCCAGCAGCGCTTACGGCTCTATTGGCAGTTCTTCGAAACCTTTGACGAGTCGTTCGACTACAGCGAAAAAGTGCCTCCGCCGCAAGGCATGTGGCAAATCGACGGGGTCGGATTGCCCGACGACGTGCTGGCAAAAATTTACTACCAGAATGCCGTGCGGCTGATCCCCGGGATACGCGAACGAATCGAGAAATTTGATACCACCATTATCCCCTCCGGCAACCCGACCATCCATGACTGATCCGTCCGACGACACGCCCACCTTTGTCATGCTGACGTGCGCGCACGGAGCTGAATCGGCGGTGAAACAAGCGATTGCACCGGAGGGTTGGCGTCTGGCTTTTTCACGGCCTGGATTCGTGACCGCCAAACACGATGAAAAGAAGGAATTGCCAAACGGCATCTTCATCCGCACCGCGGCGCGGTCCATCGGCCAATCGCGAAACGAATCGGGAAAAGCTCAACTCGACAAATTGGTCGAATCGCTGAAGTCATCCGGTTTGGCGGCCCGACCGTTGGACCAGTTGCACGTTTGGGCGAAAGACCGAGCCGCGATCGGCCGCTTCGGTTTCGAACCCGGGATTGACGAGGTCTCGCGTGCCGTGGGCGAAGAAATTTACGAGGCGATTGGCGACAAATGGGTGCGATGTGATGCCCCCAATCGAATTGCCCAGCCCGGTGAATCGGTGTTGGACGTGGTGCTGGTCGAGCCGTCACATTGGTTTTTTGGCATTCACACCGCGACCGTTTGGCCGACGCGTTGGCCGGGCGGAGTGCAACCGATCGATCCTGCCGAAGAACCCGTTTCACGGGCTTATTACAAAGCAGCCGAAGCGATCACTTGGTCTGGTTTTGACATTCAACCCGGCGACTTGGCCGTCGAGATCGGCAGCGCGCCGGGCGGGGCATGTGGCCGATTGTTGGAACTTGGTCTGCGCGTCATCGGTGTCGATCCGGCCGAGATGGATCCGCGAATCGAGGAGCATCCCCGGTTTCGTCACATCCAAGCGCGCGGCGGTGACTTGCCAAGACGCGAATTTCGCGGCGCGAAATGGATGCTTGTCGACTCGAACGTCAAGCCGGATCAAACGCTGGTCACCGTCGGCAACATCGTGACGAATCGACAGAGTGATTTCCGTGGCTTGCTGATCACATTGAAACTGGGTGACTACGACGCGGCGGCTTCGATCGATCGTTGGAAGGCCAAGGTCGAATCGTGGAATCCGACGAACGTTGAAATCCGCCAACTGGCCCGCAACAAGTGCGAAGTCTGTTTCGCCGTCACGATGCCCGGTTGAGCGAGATTGGGATATGCGGAGGGTGTCCAAATCGCGGAATCGTCCCGCGGAATCGTCGATCGAATCAAGCGGCACATCGATTGCGCAGCGCAATCGCCGGTCTTTCGATCAGGCCGTGCATCACCCAACCGACCCCGACGGATCCGATCAGGTAAGTTGACCAATACGCGATCGGCAGCGACTGAGTTTCAACGAACAAGTGGATTGCGATCAGGTTGACGGGGACGTGCCAAAGATAGATCGAATAGCTCGCTGCGCCGGCGCGAGCCGCGAAGGCGAGTGCGGAACGCGGTATCGCCGACGAAGGCAGCTTCATTCCCAACGCAGCTATCACAATGCAGCCGCTGCCGAGGTAGAAAAGCGTTAGCCCGTACGTTCCAATCCAAGGATGTTGATCGACCGGCCATACGAACGCAGGCGACAGTAACGCACAGCCGATGGCGGTCATCAGCCACTTTGGAATCCGGTCAATTCCTGACTTCAGACCACCAAACCAAACGCTATACGAGATCAGGACGCCATAAAACAACGAGTCCATTCTTAGGTGACTTCGAAAGATGGATTCGCTTGCCGAAAAGGTCAAGTGCGTGCTGGCGTGTTGCAAACGTAGGGCCAAACAGCCGATCGCCAACACGGCGAAAACTATCGGAATTGCCCCACGCTTGTTCAGTCTTCCCGATGCGGAAAGTGCGCCCATCAACAGCGCCAACATGAAATAGAAATGCTCTTCAACGGCAAGCGACCACGTGTGAATCCAGATGCCCGCGAAATAGTTTTGAACGAATGCCAATTCGACGACCACCGAAGTCAACGCAGCGGGTTCGCCAGCCCACCAACGCATCGTCAGCGTCAGGGCCATGAAGGCCCAAAACGCCGGATAGATTTTGAATCCACGGCGAATCAAGAATCGGATCGGCCGAACGCGTTGGTGTTTCTGGTACTCGGCGAACAGCAAGCCGGAAACCAGAAACCCGCTCAACACGAAGAACAGGTCGACGCCAACCCATCCGCCGCGTGACCACGTCTGCAGCCAGGCTGCGGACTCAGATGAAATCGCGGCATGGCGCCCCATCACCAACACGATGGCAACGAAGCGAACCACATCCAAGCCAAGGTCGCGACCGCCGCCCGCAGGGTATCGTTGCTGTTTCAACAGGGGTGGCGGCGAGGTCATCGATGGCGTCGCCGCGCAGATTGTCCCATCACTCGATCACGTTACAGTTGGCCGGCTGCGAACGTGTCGCCTTGTTCGGGGTCGCCGGTTTGCAAACCCTTCATGAACCAACGGACGCGTTGCTCACTGCTTCCGTGGGTGAAGGTTTCTTGGTGAGCGGCGCCTTGGCTTCGTTTCTGCAACGTGTCGTCACCGATGGCGGCCGCGGCACGCAAGCCCTCTTCGATGTCGCCTTCCTCAAGAATCTGTTTTTCTCGTTGAGCATGGTGGAACATCACGCCGGCGTAAAAGTCCGCCTGCAATTCCAATCGCACAGAGAGCTTGTTGTACTCGACTTCGGGCAGGCGACGACGCGCTTGATCCAGCTCGGACGTTTTGCCAAGCAGGTTTTGAACGTGGTGACCCACTTCGTGCGCGACAACGTAGGCTTGCGCGAAGTCACCGGGGGCGTTCAGTTGGCGAGCAAGTTGATCAAAGAACGCGGTGTCCAAATAGACTTTGCGGTCGGCCGGACAGTAGAACGGTCCAGCGGCCGATGAAGCATTGCCGCAGGCGCTGCTGGTCGCTTTGGTGAACAGTTCCAGCTTCGGTGTCTCGTACTTCAAGCCGCTTTGGGCGAACAGTTTCGTCCATACGTCTTCGGTGTCGGCCAGAACGGTCGAGACAAACTCGCCTCGTTCGATATCTAACTTCGACAACTCCGCAGGCTTGCCACCTTCGGCCGGTGCTTGTTGGCGACCTTGGTTGGCCTGCTGCATGACTTGCCGGGGATCACCGCCGAGCAGACCGACAATCATGGCAAGAATCAAGATTCCGATCCCGCCGCCAACCACCGTGCGTCCACTGACACCGCGACGGTCGACTACATTTTCGCTTTGACGACGTCCACGCCACTTCATATCACCGACTCCGCAAAGGCCCGCAGGCACAAAACCAACTTCAAAGAATGTTACTAGAACGACGTCCCTAGTATACGGACGACACCCACGATGGGTCACCCGCTTGGAAATTCTTTGTAGACGTTGGTGTTGCGGAAGGACAGTGGGGCGAGTTCGCCGCCCGGGACTGGCCGGCTTTTAGCGGAGTTTGCTTTCGATCGCACTTCGCAAGCGGCTGCCCAGCAGGGCTTCGGCTTGGTCGCCTTTGCTGAGCATCTTTTCGCTCATTTCCTGGATCGAATTGTCGGCACTGGCTAACAGCGAACGGGCTTCTGTCGCTTGGGAACCCAGCCACTGACGCAGCGCGATTGTCTGGTCCGAGTGGACTTTCTCAATCTTCGCCGTCATCTTTTCTTTGGTGTCGCGAAGCTGGCCGTCGACGGCGTCTTGAGTCGCCCGCCGCATCACCTGACCAAGGTTCGTGTTCAGTTTCAGGTTCAGGTCTTTCCACGTTCCCGCAAAGTTGGCGTCGATTTCGATTCGGTCCACGGCCGCCAACGAGTCTCGCATCGAGACGACGCCCGCAGTGTCATTGAATTTCGGATCGACGTTCAGGTCCATCTGGACACCTGTTTGCTTGCTGACCAAACGGCCTTCGATCGCGGTGCCTTCGGTGCGAACCTGAACCCACAATTCGCGTTTACCGCCGTTGATCGCAAGACCTGCTTCGGCCGGGTTGCCCAGTCGCATCGGCTTGGCGTCCATTTCGGGCCAATGCAGCGTCAGCAGGTCGACATTCGCGGATCCGCGTCGATCGCGAACGTATTCGACGCGCAGAACCTCGGGGCCTTCCAATCGCAGGCGTGCCCGCGTCGGTTCTGCCAACCACTGCGGCGTTGGTGTCATGTTGTCGACCATACCGGTCATGGAATAGACGTCGCCACCGGCCCGCATCAGTCCGCTGACTTCACAATGTCGGATCATCAGTTCGGGTTGGCGAACGCGATCCAGATAGTGGTCGACACCACGCACGCGATCGCTTTCGGGTGCGACGACGGTGTAGTTGGCCAGCGTTCGGCCACCATCCAAATACGATTTGACTTGCATCACTTGATCGCGAACGGCATCGGTGATGATGTCGATGCCGAACTCTTGTGCGTTGGTCAAATCGCCGGGCACATACTTGTCGACTCGCGCGATATCGATTTGCTTGGCTTCTTCTAATGATGCCAGGTCACGTTGCAGTTGATCGGGCAACGAATCGATCGCTTGACGAACGATCAACAGATCGTTCTTCGCGTCGCGTGCTTCGGACAATGTTCGTTCCAGTTCGACCCAGTCTCGCAACGGATTGTCGATGCCTCGGGCACGATCGCGAATCGAGCGAAGATTGGTTTCGAGCTCGCGGGCACGAACGACCATCGCGGCATATTCGCTTTCCCATCGTGCCCGGATTTCTTTGCTGCGACGAAGTGTTTCGAGGTCCGTGACCAACGATTCGGCTTCATCGCCAAGCTTGTCGACCTGGGTGCCCAATAGCTGACCCAGCATCGATGAACCTCGATCGCTGGCGCTGGGGGCTTCCGTGGGTTCAAGGCGTCCCGAGGTTTCTCGTTGCGAACCGACCTGCAAACCGGTGATGACACCACTGCTGGCGACCCAACGGCGATGCAGCAGCGCATTGCCATCGATCACCAAGTCGATCGAGTCGGCGCGAATCGCATCTCGCATGTCTTTGTCGTTACGCGGGTCAGCGATCCGAACGTCGACATACTGAACGCGCGGTGGGAAAAGTCCGACGTGCGTCTTGTCGATGTCGACCTTGGCACCGGTAACACTTTCGATACCGCGAACGGTCGCGTAGTTGGCCAACGGCCCCAGTCCCCAGCCAAGCAGGAACACAATCGCGCCGACGACGATCAGTCGGGTAAGTACGAAGCTCCACCGAATCATGCCGATTTCCTTGTCTGTGAGTCACGCAATTGACGAAGCAGATAATTGAGTGCTTCGTCCATAGGTTGCTTCTCGTCGATGTTGGTCGGCGACGCAACCGTTGCTGTCTTGGGTGCAACATCGCTGTGCGGAGCAGGTATCACGGCGCCTTCTTTCAATCGGATGACGTCGATGCGGGTCTCGACGGCAATAGCTTGCACCGGAGTCTCTTCGGCGTCGTGTTCGAACGCTGGCGAAGCGTCGCCGTCGATTTCATGGAATTCGATTCGGTCGATCCGATCCGTGGTGCTTGCCGACGGATGCGTGTGTCGTCGCGATCCCGAGTGTGGCGAGGGTACCTTCGCGTGGCTCTGGTCAACGATCGCAACCGGTGTCGACGGCTGATGACGCACATCGGGCGGCGTTGGATCCTGTGTCGGTGCTAATTCATCGACGGGGTCGACGATGCGAAACGCGCGAAAGATCGGATAGGTGATCATGAATACTGGCACCAACGCCACAACGCCGATCAGGAAGCTGCCCATCACGATGGTGTTGTTCAGGTTCGTCCACGGTACAAGCGGCAAAGCCCAAGCGTCGGCAATGGTGGCTGCCCACTTGGGATTCGTCAGCACATAGTCGCCGACCTGGTGGGAAATCGTATCCAGCCGGGATGCTAAGAACGACACACCGATCGCGGTCAATCCCGCCGCGGCATGGTTCAGCTTCAACGACAACACGACCACCAATAGCACAAGGGCTAGTAGATTGCCGTGAGGGATGATGCCCAGCAATAATCCGAAAGCCACCGCCCAAGCGAGTTGGTGGGGATAACGTCGCCCGGCGATCGCTCGTCGTAGCGTGGTCAATAATTTGATTGTCCAAAGAATCATGTCTGTGCGCCTCCATGCGCACGGCTATGTCTGTGGGAATTCGCAGTCGTTTGTATCGGCTATCCAGGCCTGAACATTCAATACGACCCGCAAAGTTTTCCTGATCGGCCACGTCGGCGTGCCCAGTCTGCGGTGGGACCACACCTTCGTTCACGCTGTAATTCACGGTAAAACCGAAACTTTTGAGTCCAGCGCAAAGCTGGCAAACTTTTTTTGGCACAATGTCGACTCGTTTGACCAAACGTGTCAAAACCTGGCCCGATATTGGGCGCCAGCTCCGCCACCCCGCTTCCGCCAGCAAAGCAAACGATCGTGAAACTTTTTTCAACTTCGTGTGAAACAGTATTCGCCGGATGGGAGGGGCCGCTCCTTCCGAAAGCCGTCACGATTTTGGGTGACCGTTTTCGTTCGGGCCAATCTTTGGACCTGTCCGAACTGCTTTGTGTTTTGCCCTCGGCTCGTGGCACGCATCGGTTGCATTCGTTATTGCTTGAGTATGCGACTGGGCTGGGGCTGGAATATCGTCGACCCGATATCACGACGATCGGTTCCCTGGCCGAGCGACTTTACGTGCCCACGACTCCGTTGGCACTTGAGTTCGAGCAAACACTGGCATGGGCCAATGTGCTTCGGCAGCTTCCCGCAGAAGAACTTGAGCCATTGATTCCTGTGGTACCCCCGTCCGAACCGATCGCCCCATGGTTGGATCTGGCCGCGATGCTAAGACGACTTCATACAGAATTGGCTGCCAGCGAGTTGACGTTTCAACACGTCTTCGACGTTGCCGAAACCGAGTCCGAAAAACGACGCTGGAAATTGCTCGACTTCGTATTCAAAGGTTACCTCGCTTCCCTGGAACAAGTGGGGCTATCCGACCCGCATGTCCAGCGCCGACTCGCCATCACATCCGAGCGTTGCCGCACAAAAAAGATGGTCGTGTTGGTCGGGACCAGCGATTTGAGCGACGCGTTGATTTTGATGCTGAAGAATCTGGACTCGGACGTCTTATCGATGGTTGCGGCGCCCCCATCGATGTCCGATCGCTTCGACGAGTTCGGTTGCGTCCAGACATCACGATGGGTCGAGCATCACTTGCCGATTCAAGACCACCATTTGATCGCCGGTGGAGACGTCGCCGATCAGGCCACGGCGGTCGCCGAGACGCTTGCGGACTTTGCCGGCCAATACCGGGCCGACCAAGTCACGGTGGGCGTCACCGATGAATCGCAAGTCGGGCCGGTCGAAATCTCGCTTCGCGGATGCAAGGTCGATACGTTTCGACATTTGGGATGGACCGTTTCCCAAACCGCAGTCGGGCGACTCCTTCACTTAACGGCCACCCATTTGCAGCGCCGGTCGTGGCAGTCGTTGGCGGCGCTGGTGCGTCATGCCGATGTCGGTCGCATGATCACGCGGCGGTTGAATTTAGACGACTCGAGCCAGTGGCTAACGCAATTGGACCACTTGCTGGCGGGCCACTTTCCGATCCGCATCGACAAGCCGTTAACGGAGCAGGCGATCAAGGCCTATCCGCTGGCCATCGGAGCTTCCAGTATCGTCCAGGAATGGTTGACTCCATTTTCAGATGATGCGATCACGAAGTCAGACAAAGTCCAGCCGACCATCGCTCATTGGAGCCGCGCCGCGGCAGAGTGGTTGGGTGAACTCTACGCCCCTGTTGATGCTTCCGCCGACACAACCACGATGTCAGATGTTGGTGTTCGGACATCGATGGCGTTGGAGTCGGCGCTCAAGATGATGGGCCGGTTTGCGGAACTCAATGATGGACTTGATCTAGAACTTGGTGGCGCCGCGGCGATCGAAATGCTGGCCACACGATTGGGAGACTCGCGAATTGTCGCGGAACCGCAATCCAATGAAGTTCAGATTTCTGGCTGGCTAGACCTCGCATTGGACGATGCGCCGGCCATGGTCGTGGTGGGGCTGAATCATCCATTTGTTCCCGGTTCGACAACGGCGGATCCCTTTTTGCCCGGGACGCTTCGCACCCAGCTTCGGATGGCTGACAACGATCGACGGTACGCTCGCGATGTCTATGCGATGCATTTGATGTTGTCGACGCGGTCGGATATTCGATTCATTGTCGGCAAGTCACGCGCCGACGGATCGCCGACTCCGCCTAGCCGCTTGTTGGCGGCGACACCCACCGTCGATGCCGCGCGAAGATTGCGTGTGTTGTTGGGGCAACGCCGCGAAAAAATTGTCGTGCATCACCAATGGGACCAGCCGCCGAGGCAAAACGGTGTGGCGATCGAGGGATCTCAATTGCCGATTCCCACACTGGACTTGTCCGGCGATGACGACATTGTCAGGGCAATGAGTGTGACCGCGTTTCGCGACTACCTTGCGTGTCCGTATCGCTTCTATCTTCGCCACGTATTGAAGCTCAAGCCGCTGGATGACCTCAGCGGCGAATTGGCGGCCAATCAGTTTGGGGACTTGGTCCACGGTGCGCTTGAGCGATTTGGTGAATCGAGCGATCGCAACGAAGGGCAAGCGTCCAAGATCGAGAAGTACTTGCTGGAATACCTGCACCAGTATGCTGCGGACGTATACGGAAGTGACGCGTCGACAGCCGTCGCTATTCAAATCGCCCAAGCCGAACGTCGACTCAAGGCAGTCGCCGTTGTTCAAGCCGAACGCATTGCCGGTGGTTGGACGATTCACGCATCCGAAGCGGCCGTTAGCGAGAGCGACGGCGCTGGTGTCGATGTTGACGGGAAACGCATGGGACTGCGAGGTCGTTTCGATCGTATTGATCATCACGTGGAAACCGATCGATGGGCGATTCTGGATTACAAAACGCACGGACACAAACCCGAAAAGAAACACCTCGCAAAAACGGACGACGGTCACCGCTGGATCGATATGCAATTGCCTTTGTACCGGATGATGATCCCGTTCCTGGGTATCAAGGCACCGCCGCCCGAAGTCGCGTTGGGGTATTTCAACATCAGCGAAAAAGATGAAGAGACAAAGATCAACGTGGCTGAGTTCACCGAACCACAGATGCTGCAAGCGGAACAGATCATTCACGATTGCATCCGCGGCATTTGGGAACGTCGATTCGAACCGACCGACGAACGTGTCGAATTCGATGACTATGCAATGATTCTGCAAACCGGCGTGGCCAGTCGGATGCTCGACCAAGGCGATGCGTGGGATACCGAGGGGGCACATTCATGAACGTTAAACCGAATCCATCGTCGAGTGGTTCCACAGGCGACGGGTCGTTGCTTCCCACGTTGGTTCGCGCTTCGGCAGGGACCGGCAAGACGTACCGTTTGACGGCAAGGCTGTTGCGGATCCTGTTGCAGGGCGCGTCACCGGAAACCATTTTGGCGACCACGTTCACTCGCAAGGCCGCGGGCGAGATCTTGGAACGCGTGCTGTTGTCGCTGGCCCAGGCCGCGGACGAAGACGATCCCGAAGCGCTCGAGAGTCTTCGGAATCAGGTCGGCATTCCCACGCTGCCTCGCAGTGTCTGCTTGCAGTTGATCGACACGCTGCTTCGCAATATCCATCGATTGCGAATCTGTACGCTCGACAGTCTGTTCTCGCAGCTCGCGAGATCGTTTCCGTTCGAGCTTGGGTTGCCACCGGCTTGGCGGTTGACGGATGAAATTGAAGAGTCGTGGTTGCGCGAGCGAGCCGTCGACTCCGTCATTGCGACGTTGGATCGCGGCGAGATGACCGCGCTGCTTGCGATGTTGGGCAAGGGGGATATCAAACGATCGATCTCGCGAGAACTGTTGCAGGTCGTGGACGCGGCCTACGGAATTCAACGACTGTGCATCGATGAAGTTTGGAAACAGCTCAAGGTACCTACGCAACCCGAGTCCGCCGACATCACCCGCGCGGCCGGGATCATGCGAATGGCGATGCCAAAGCAAAAACGGCTGCTCACAAAATTGGAGTCCTTCGCCGAGAAGCTTGAACTGCGAGATTTCGATTCGTTGATGGACGACACCCTGGTCGCCAACATCGGCGCGGCGCGGCGTAGCGGTGGCGAGGTGTTGTACTATCGCGCACCCTTTCCCGACGGCGTTGACGAAGCTTTTGATGTTGTCTATGCCGCGGCGAAAACCAAAGTGTTGTCGCTGTTGAACTCGCAAAACGAAGCGACTGGGACGGTGATCGGTGCTTACGACTTTCATATCAACCAATTAAAACAATCCGCTCGGGCGGTGGGTTTCGAAGACGTTGCGATCCGTTTGGCGGCCGAGTTTTCGCGGCTGGACCCGCAGTCGCTTGCCGTTCGGATGGACGGTGCGGTCGATCACCTGTTGCTCGATGAGTTTCAAGATACGTCGCCGGTGCAATGGAATGTCTTGCGTCCTTTCGCGATGCGGTGCGCAACGGTGGGTACCGGTCAGGGGGATTCCGAGCGCGCGGTGCCGAAGTCGTTCTTCTGTGTCGGAGACACCAAGCAAGCCATCTATGGTTGGCGAGGTGGCGTCGCAGAAATATTCGAAGCCGTGGCGGACGAAGTTCCCGGTATCACCGAAGAAGAGCAAAACAAAAGTTTCCGCAGCAGTCCGGTCGTCGTCGAAGCGGTCAATCAGACGTTCCGGAACTTGATTCGCCATCCTGTTTGTGATGCGGCCGATTCAAACGACCCGACCGATAAGTCGATGTACGAAGCGACCGCGGTGCGCAATTTTGCTCGGCGATTTCCGGTTCATTCGACCGCTAAATCAGATCTGCCGGGGCACGTGCGGTTGGAAACATGTCGAATCGTCGAAGGCGGCGACTCGGCCGCTCGCCAATTGGCATGTTTCGAAGATGCGGCGCGAATCGCGGCCGAAATCCACGCGGCTGACCCGCGGCGATCGATCGGAATCTTGACGCGTACCAATCGCGGTGTGGCACAATTGATCTTCATG
This sequence comes from Rubripirellula tenax, assembly GCF_007860125.1. Lineage (NCBI taxonomy): Bacteria > Pseudomonadati > Planctomycetota > Planctomycetia > Pirellulales > Pirellulaceae > Rubripirellula > Rubripirellula tenax. Next base: position 513,523 of record NZ_SJPW01000005.1, on the reverse strand, counting down.
CTGGAACGGATGAAGGTCGAAGTCAGTCAAGAGGGTGGAAATCCGTTGACCGATTCAGCCGCCGTTGAAACTGTGTTGTCCGCCATCATGATGGCAGACCATCCGGGTGACGGTCGGTGGGCTTTCCATCTTTCGCAAACGCCGCTGGTCGAGATTCCAGGTTTTGGTCCTGAATTTGTTCGGTCGATGTGCGAGGATCGCGGCATCGCCGAAACGGTCGAGTTTCTGTCTGGGAAGTTGGCGCCGCTGTGCGATGGTCGCGAAACGTTGCGACTAAAACAGCTCACCGCACTTGCGCTCGGATACGAAACGAATCCCGCGGCGCGGTTGCGAGACTTCGTTCGATTGGTGCGAGAGAAGCGTGTCGAGCGTCCTCAGTCAGCTGCCGTCCGCGTGATGACGGTTCACCAGTCCAAGGGTTTGGAGTTTGATGCGGTCATCCTGCCGGAACTAGACGGCGCATTGACGCGAACTCGCAGCGGATGCGTGCCGGACATTGAAAATCCCGGCGATGCACCTCGCGGGCTATCGCGATATTTGGGCAGTAAGTCGTGGCACTATTTGCCATTGAATTGGCAACGTGCCTTCGGGATGCAAGCCGAAGGGGCGATGACCGAAGCGATGTGCCTGTTGTACGTCGCGATGACGCGAGCAAGGCAGTCGTTAAGGATGGTGATCCAACCCGCATCGAAGGCAGCGTTTGAAAACCGAACATCGTCGTCGTTGATCTTTCACGCACTCGAGAGCGATCAGGATCCGACGACGGGGCAAACGGTGCTTTACGAATCCGGAACACCGACTTGGATGAACCGTGGCGAACGGATTAGTGATGACCACCATGATGCACAGGTCTCCGTCGAGACCGTTAGCATTCGTTTCCGTGAATCTTGATTTGACGAATCAAGATTCCATCGAATTGACGCCCTTGTTTCGAGCTTTGACGGCCAGACGAAACGCTTCGTCGTCGCCGTACTTCTCGACCGAGAATCTTGCCGTTTTGCGAACGCCCTTGGATGGGCTCCACTGAGCAACCCAATATCCGTAGACGGGTTGCGATTCCCATCGCAGATCCGTTTCTTCCACGTAGCGAACGCCGACAACACCCGACGTATTGTTTGCACGTTCTTTCTTGGCGATCTGTTTTGCCGTGAATCCCTTCAATTTGCTTTCCATCTTGTCCCGTTCGGTGCGGGCGGCGGTGAGGGCCTTTCGCTTTCCACCACACTCGGTATCCGAGTAGTACTTTTGATGCATTTTTCCTTTCCGCATGATGCGGATCATATAACCACCAGTGGAAACATGTTCAATGCGAGTGATATTGCGGTTGGCACTCATGGAGTCAATCTTTTATCGAGGCAGGGTAGGGCGGGGCAGTTGGTGATTCCCAAGGTTTGTTTGAATCGCCCGATCAAAACACCCAAAGAAAGGATGTCGCCAGCGATTGGAACCAAGGACAGGCTGCAGAAACTCATCAGTCTGACTCCGATTCAACCACAAGTATCGCAAAAGTGCAACACGTTGAACCGGTGAACGATGAAAGAAACCTGCCGGGGGGCATCCGCCGCACATGCTCGGTGGAAGCCCCCCCCGCGAGTGAGAAAGGCGAGTGAGAAAGGCGAGTATGTCACTCAGTCACGATTGCTAAACGAAGCATTGTTCGCTAGACGATGCACTGTGAAACGGCATCGCGAAGACCAGCGATCGGGTCACGAACGGGCAGGAATTCGTGCGCGAAATAGCCGTCGAATCCCGTTTCCGCGATCGCTTTTGCGATCGGCGGATAGAGCAGTTCTTGTGAATCGTCTAGCTCGTGGCGACCGGGATTTCCGGCGGTGTGGTAGTGGCCAAAGTATTGATGATTTTCTTGGATCGTTCGTATGATGTCGCCTTCCATGATTTGCATGTGATAGATGTCGTACAGCAATTTGAAGTTGTCGCTGCCGACTCGCTTGACCAATTCGATTCCCCATTTCGAGTTGTCGCACATGTAGTCGGGGTGATTGACCTTGCTGTTGAGCAATTCCATCTGCAACGTGACGCCTGCTTTTTCGGCGGCCGGGATGACCTTGGCGAGCGCGTCGACACAATTCTTCATTCCAGTTTCGCGGTCGATTCCGCGTGCATTGCCGCTGAAGACGATGACGTTCTTCCATCCCTCGGCCGACGTTGCTTCCACAGCGGCGTTGATCTTTTCAATGCACATGTCATGAAATTGGCTGTCGCACAAACCGTTGCCAAGCGGATGCGACTGGACCATCGTGCAAACCAAACCGTGCTTCTTAAGCGTTGGGAAGTCGGGCGGATCAAGCAGGTCGATTCCCACCATCCCCATGGCGGCGGCTTCGACCGCGAGTTCCTCGAGCGACATTTTCGGGAAGCACCATTTGCAAACCGATTGGTTCAGTCGGCCTGTCTTGGCATCAACCGCTTTCGCTTCTTCGGCAGATGCAGAAACGCTAGACGCAACCGTGCTTGCCGCGGCGCCGGCAACGGCAGCCATCATCAGTCCGCGACGGCTGACTTCACCCGACGCTTGGTTTCGATTGGAGTTTTTGTCGATCGACATGGGAGTCTCAATGGGAATCTTGAATATTATTGAACCGGACGCTGATTATAACCGACTCGGCGAAAGAGCTTCAAAGATTGGCCATGAAAAAATGACTCCGTCAAAGGCAGGGTTCTGACGCCGGTCACCCCTGCTGGTGGGCCCGGCGGACTTCATCTGCGATGATCGAGAGTCCCTGTCGCACCTTGGGCTCGGGCATCGTAAACGTCATTCGGATGCACTCTTCGTGATGTTTCCACGGGGTGGAGACGCCTTCGATCACGTCGCCAAAGAAGAAGTGGTGGCCGGGAACCACCAAAACGTCTCGTGCTTTCAGACGCTCGTACAATTCCGCCGAAGTGATCGGCAAATCTTCGAACCATAGCCACAGAAAAAATGCGCCTTCGCTTTGATGGATGCGATAGGGCAGCGAATCATCGAAGACTTCTTCAGCGATCCGTAAGGCTTCGATCGATTTTTGTTGATAGAACGGCTTGATGACTTCGTCGGACAGTTGCAACAGTTCACCCGATTCGATCAATGGCGTCACGATCGCTTGGCCCATGTTCGTGTTGGCCAATCCGACGATCGATGTCATTGAGGCGACGGACCGAATCAAGTCTTCGTTTCCGATCACGATGCCTGTGCGAGTTCCTGGCAAGCCGACTTTCGAGAGGCTGAGTGTTAAGACGATGTTGTCATTCCAAACCGGAGTCGTCTCGGTAAAGATCGCACCGGGGAACGGTGCACCGTAGGCTCCATCGACGATCAGCGGGATACCGTTCTGGGATGCGAGTTCTGCTAACTGGGCGATCTCGGCGTCCGTCAAAACATTGCCGCTGGGGTTGGTCGGGCGCGAAACGCAGATGGCGGCGATATCATCGGTGATTTCTAGCGATTCAAAATCGACGCGGTACTTGAATCGATGCTGGCCGATTCGTTCGATCTTCGGACGTACGGCAACGAACATTTCTTCGGCGACGGATTGATTGGCATAGCCGATGTATTCGGGAATGATCGGCAGCAGAATTTTCTTTGTCGTCCCATCGGGAAAGCGTCCCGCCATTGTGTTGAACAGCAAGAAGAAGGCGGTCTGGCCGCCGGGCGTCACGGCGACGTTCTCTGGCCCGATCGACCACCCGAATTGGCGTTGAAAGAGTTTGGCGAGCGCGGTCCGGAACGCCATGTTTCCGGCCGGCGGTTCGTAGTTGCCCAACGCGTGTTCGAGTTGTCCCGGAACGGCGCTGATTTCTTCGATCCGTCGTCGCCAGACTGCGTCAATTTGCGGAATGTGGGCGGGCTGTCCGCCGCCCAGCATGCAGACGCGGTCACCGCCGGCGGCCAAGGCGTGACCGAGGTCGTCCATCAGGTTGCCGATGCCGCTGCCACGACCAAGTCGCTGGCCAAATTCAGATAGGTTCCAACTCATCGGGACAGCTTACGATTCGGCAAAGGATGTGACTGAACAATTCACCGCCATCGTAGGCCACGACTTGCCACCGCGATACGCTATGCGATCAATTCGTTGATCAGCTCGCCCCCGAATTGCGACAGTTGCTTGTACCGGCCGCCGTGAAAGTACGTCAGCCGATTATCGTCGAGTCCCATCAAGTGCAGCAGCGTGACGTGCAGGTCGCGGATCGGATGCACGCACTCGACGGCTTTCGCGCCGATCTCGTCGGTCGCGCCGACGATCGCGCCCCGTTTGGTTCCTCCGCCGGCCAACCACATCGTCATTGCATCGACGTTGTGGTCACGCCCCAGCGACGTGACACCGCCGCGATAGTTGTTGTCTGGCGTCCGGCCGAACTCGCCCGTCCAAACGACCAACGTTTCGTCCAACATGCCGCGTTGTTTTAAGTCTTTGATCAGCGCCGCGATCGGTTGGTCGACACTAGCGATGCGGGCGGAGTGGCCACGCTCGAGATAGTCGTGACTGTCCCAGCCGCCCGAGAAAATTTGAACGAACCGCACGCCCTGTTCTACCAATCGGCGAGCCATCAAGCACTGCCTGGCGAACGTCGACGTTTGCGGTTTGTCCATGCCGTACATCTGCAGGGTCTCTTGCGACTCGGTACTCAGGTCGACGATGTCGGGGACCTCGGCCTGCATGCGAAACGCCAACTCGTAGCTTTCCATTCGCGATGCCAGTTCGGCGTGCTCGGGATGTGCCGCCAAGTGCGCCGAATTCAATCGTGCCAGTTCGTCGAGCGCGCGGCGTTGGTGGTCGGGCGTGATGTGGCCGGCCGGTTTCAGATCCAAAATCGGCGAGCCCTCGGTACGCAGTCGCGTGCCTTGGAAATAGGCCGGCAAGAAACCGTTGGACCAGTTGGTCGATCCGGCTTGCGGCAGTGCCAGTTCGGTCATGACGACATAGCCGGGCAGGTTTTGGTTTTGTGAACCCAGGCCGTATGTCATCCACGAGCCCAGCGCGGGATCGCCACCCAATCGGCTGCCCGTGTTGATGTGCAGCAAGGCTTCGGGGTGGTTCAGCGATTCCGCTTGGCAACCTCGATAAACGCACAGCTCGTCGGCGACTTCCGGATCGGCCATGTGTACAAACTGGTCGCACATATCGATTCCCGACTTGCCGACCTTGCGAGTCTTGAAGGGGCTGCCGACGTAGAACCGTTTCCCGTTGGCCAGGCCTTCGGTGCGTTTCGATTCGGATAGGTGCAGGCGGTCGAGTTCCGGTTTTGGGTCAAACGTGTCGGTTTGGCTGGGACCACCCTCCATGAATAGCATGATGACGGCCTTCGCTTTGGCCGGATGCATCGGTGGTTTTGGTGACAACGGCCCCGCATTCGCGGCGACAGCTGCGATCCCATCTCGCGCAAGCATGTCGGTCAGCGCCAATGCACCGAGCGAAGATCCGAGTCCGTAAAGGAAGTCACGTCGCGGTCGTTGATTCATGGTTGGACTTACTAGTAGACGTAAACGAACTCGTTTGAATTGAACAGCAGCAAACACGCGTCGGCGATCGCGCGAGTCGTCGCCGGAACGGTCGACGGTTTGTCATCCGGCGTATAGTTTTCGAAATTCGGCAATCGTTCTTCAAACTCAAACGATTGCCCCGAAAATTCTTCGACCAGCGATCGGATGATCTTCGTCGGATACGTGATCGGTTCGGGTTCATGGACCGCATGGTACGCCGCCATATCGTTGATGTAGGTAACCAAACGATCGCGTTGCTCGTCGCTCGGTTTGCGACCTAGAACCCGTTCGAACACGAGCTCAATTTGGGACGCTGTATCTTGGGCTTCGCTTTCCAATCGTTTCGCCATCGCGATCGCTCGATCGGACATCAGGTCACTGTTCATCATCGTGAATGCTTGAGGCGATACGGCGGCGTCGTCGCGGAAATCGCACGAGTCGTTCGGGTTGGGCAGGTTCATCACTTCCATGAAGGGATCGGCTTGCCCGCGAACGCGATAGGCATAGATCGTGCGACGGTTGCGTTGCTCGGGCTTCGGCGACGGTTGATAGGCCGGCGCAATCGAAAACTGAATCATCCGCGGTTGCAATGCGACTTCAAGATTGATTTCGGGCATGATCGGCACACCGCCGAACTCGCGATTCAGTTCACCCGTCGCGGTCAACATGCAATCCCTCAGTTCCTCGGCCGTCAAACGGCGCGGCACGAAATGGGTCAGCCATTCGTTCTCGGGGTCGGATGTCGCCAATTCATCCCGATTCGGATGCCACGTCGATCGCTTGTAAGCATCGGACATCATGATCATGCGGTGGATCGGTTTTGATTTCCAACCGCCGTGAACGAACTGGGTTGCCAACCAATCCAGCAGTTCCGGATGCGTCGGCTTGCCGCCTTTGACACCGAAGCTGTTCGGTGTCGCGACCAACCCTCGGCCAAAGTGATGTTGCCATAATCGATTGACGAACGAACGGGCGGTTAGCGGGTTGCGTTCATCAACGATCCACTTTGCTAATCCGAGACGGCGATGGTTGACGTCGGTGGTCAATGCGTAGGGATCATCGCTGGGGGCACCTTCGACGGGCACCCCGCACCCGCTCAACACGCCTGGTGTGACCGCTTCGCCTTTTGCCGCAAGCGAGCCACCGGTGTGAATGAATGTTTCGGGACGCCAATCTGCCTTCATCTTTTCAGGCATACGAAGCTTCTTTGCGTCTTGCCAAGCATCGGGGCCGTTGTAGACGCTTTGTGCCATCGGTTTGTAACGTTCGTGGCGACGCTTCCAAATCCACGTATCTTGCTCTCGAACCTTGAGTTGTCCTTTCTCGGTTTCATCTAAGCCGACATGTCGTGGTGGTTTTTGATCTTCTGGATCATCCTTGCGGGCTTTGTCGTCTTTGTAGGGGAGGTTGTGTTCTTCGTACCAGTGCTTCGCGGCGGTTTCTTGTTTGTCGTAGATCGTTTGTCGTTCGCCATCGGCAAAAGCGTAAAGCTGTTCCACCAAGGAAAGCCCGTCTTCGAAACCATTCTTGTTTTCGACGTCTAAGAATTCAGCAGGCATTTCGGCCGGTTGGCTGGCCGAGACTGCCGCGTACATGCGGTAGTAGTCGCGAGTCGGTATCGGATCAAATTTATGATCGTGGCATTTGCAGCAACGCATCGGCATCGAAAGGAACGCATTGCCGATGCTGTGAACAACGTCGTCGCGAAAAATTTGTCGAGCCTCGTCTTGCGGGACCATCGCAGTGTCCCAGGGACCCATGCGAAGAAAGCCGGTCGCGACGATGGCTTCGGGATCATCGGGACGATATTCGTCGCCAGCAATCTGTTCGATCACAAATTCGTTGTACGGTTTGTCGTCGTTGAACGCGCGAACGACGTAGTCACGAAAACGCCAAGCGTTCGACCGTTCGTAATCATTGGAAAAGCCACCGGTGTCGGCATAGCGAACGACGTCCAACCAATGTTGTGCCCAACGTTCGCCGTAGTGCGGACTGGCCAAAAGTCGGTCGACCAATTCGCTCCACGCGTGATCAGCGTCGATGTTCCAAGCCGCTAAAAACTCATCCAATTCCGATGGTGACGGCAGCAGTCCCGTTAAATCTAAAGTCGCGCGGCGAATCAGTTGTCGTGGTTCGGCTTGGCCGGCGGGTGTCGCCCCGGCATCGCGAATTCGTTCATCAACGAAGCCATCGACCGAGTCGTGGTCGAACGATTTTCGGACTGGCAAGAAAGCCCACACGTCGCTGGGTGCGTAGCGACGGTAGGTCCACTGGTCCGCCAATCCGCCGCTCGTCGTGATCAACGTGCCTTCGTCATTGACGACGACTTGTCGTTCGTCCAGCATGATTGCGGTTTGCGTGTCTTCGTTGGGCCAGGGGGAGCCCGCGACGATCCATTGGCGAATGATCTCCGTCTGTGTTTCATCCAGGCGATCGTTGATCTTGGGCGGCATTTCCAAACCGTCCCATATCACGGCTTGATACAGCGGGCTGTCGTCGGGTTCGCCGGGCACGATCGCCGCATCGCCGGACTCGCCACCCCGCATGACCGATTCCCGATCACGCATGTCGTAATCCCCCTTGATGTCGTCGGGATCGGTTCCGTGACACCCTAGGCACTTTTCCTTCAGCAGCGGCAAGACCTTCAACGTGAAGTGCTTGTCCGCAGCGGCATCACTGGTCGACGCATGGGTGTCGGCGAATGCAAGCGGACTGCAAGCCATCGATATCAACAGCGAGATTTGAATGGGCAATCGCATGAACGCTGGCTTTCTGTCTTCGTAGGTTTCACGAATCTCGTCGGTCGATTCTGAGTCCTTTCCAGTGTGGTTCCCTGAACCCCTGATTGTCAATCGTTAACAACGGGCCATTGAAACGGTCGAGGAGTTTCGTTGCGGATAATCGCAGCCGCTAAGGATTGAGCGGAAAATAACTGTCGTAACTCGGGCGCTTTTGCCCGAGATGTTCGCGACGGGCAAGAATGCCCATCGTACATTTATTTCCCGCTCGATCCTAAGTGCCCAAAATGACCGCGATCGCGCTGCCTTCGGACGTGTGCGAAAGGCACAAAACATAGTCGCCGGCCAAAGGCTGGGCTTCGCGAACGACGGCGACTCGTGTTTTCGCATCGGTCAATCCGATCGTCGGCGGAATCGTTCGGTTTTTGATTACCAGCGCGCCGGTGGCGATGCCGACTGTGCCGCTAGCCGCACCGGTGTGCCCAACAGAAGCCGCCGGAGCGATGACTGCGACGCCGGGAAGCGTCGATTCGATGGCCTGTTGTTCGGCAGCGTCCATGACCGGATCGCCGCTTCCGTGACCGACCAGCAGGGCGATGTCCGATGGGGCAAGTTCGGCCGATTCGAGCGCGCCGCGGATCGCTGACGCGATGGCTGCCGCCGATCCTCGCGCGGTCGCTTGGTCGTTGGACGACGTTCGCATGGCAAGCTGCATTCCGTCCGACGCGATGAATCGTGAAGCGTGCGAGACGACCCGGGCGATCACCGCCGCGCCGCGCCGCGAGGCTGACTCGGCATGTTCGAGCACAAACGAAGTCGCTGCCTCGCCGCCGACCACGCCGCGTGAGGCACCATCGTAGGGCCGCGAACTCAATCCGATCGGGTCGGCTACTTCGGCGATGGGTAGGTCGCCGCGGTAGTTCATTCGCGTTGTATTGATACGAGTTCCGACGCCGCCGGCGATCATGAATCGGGCGATCGACCGACGCAAACATCCTTCCGCTTCGATCATCGCAGCCGGTCCAGAAACGTCGCCGAGCACCAGCGTGTTGTTCGGTCCGTGGGCACCCAGCGAAATCCCGACATGGCATGCCGGCATGTTGGGCAGATACTTCAGCATCCAAAGCGGCAGCACTTGTTTCATTGCCGCGGCGCCGAACTTCGAGCTGTCAAAGTTCCCGGCCTCGTCCATACACAATCGCATCGCGTCCTCCATTTCGGACGCAGGGCCGTAGAACATCTCGCTGCCAAAGACGGTGCCGATCTCGGCCGGTTGAATCGGTTCGGAATCGCCGGCAAGCAGCGACTCGGTTTCGCCGGCCGGAAAGAATGCCGCCAATCCCGCGTCCTCGATCGCCATTTGCGAAGCCGCAAAGCACGTTTGGATCTCGCGACACATCACCTTCAGTGCTTTTCGCGGGCGGACGTACTGTTTGGCGTCGAAATCGGTGATCGGGGCTCCGATCCAAAGACCGGCATGCTGTGCCATTTCGCCGGTGGGGGCGTCAAAGTTCCAGTCGGCGGGTGGTTTGGCACCCTCGTCGGTTCGGTCGGCCAGCGATGTGATGCCCGATTTTTGGTTCATCAAAGCGTCAAAGTACGCGTCGCCGCCGACTCCAATGGACGAAACCACGCCAAGCCCGGTGATGACAACAGTGCTTTTGGGCATGGGGAAATCAAATCGTCGGCTAAATGATCGGGCGGCAGAAAAAGACGCGTGTGGCTTGGATTATGGTTGCCGGCAACCGCCATGACCAGGGATTACTCCGTTCAATCGTCGTCAGAGCCGATTTTACGGTCGTATAACCGGTGAACTTTCGTTCGTTTTGCACCACCCCGTTCAATCGTTCCCCTCGACAGCGAGTTCGACTCCAGCACCCAAGAAAATTCGCCGATCACGATGCCGAACTTGATCGCATCGGGCAGAATCCGGGCCAAAGTGACCAAACCGAGCCCCCATTTCTGGTATTCGGGCAACACATTGGTGCTGATCAGCCTCAGTCGATCGATCTTTTTCTTACCTGTGATCAGCTTCAGCCAGCCAAACGGCAGCAGTCGCCCGTCGATTTCTTTGATCACTTGGTTGTAGTCCAACAATCCGAAACCGGCACCCACGGCTTGCCCATCGATTTCGGCGATGCTGGTCAGTTCGGGCACGATCAGATGTTTCAGCCCGCCGCTTTGAACGCGGATTTCCGCCTCGCTCATGGGGACGTAGCCCCACGTCTGTTGCAGCGACAGATTGTAGATTTCCAAAAACGATCGAACATCGGCGGCAAACTTCGACCGGTCGATCGGGCGACACGTGACTTTGAACCGCCGCGTCGCTTCGTTGATGACGAACAACAGTTTTGGATCCAGGTCTTCCAATTGATCCATGTGGGCGTCATAGCTGTACAGGTCTTGGACCTTGGTGAACCCGACTGATTCCAGCAATTTTCCGTAATAGGCGTGGTTGTAGGTGATCATGAATGTCGGCGGCGAATCAAATCCGTCGACCAACAGCCCGCACTCGTAATTCAAACTTGGGTTCACCGGCCCGCGAACGTCGGTCATTCCTTTTTCGGCCAGCCAAGCCATCGCCGTGTCCATCAACGACTTCGCCACGTCCACATCGTCGATGCACTGAAAGAAACCGAAGAAGCCGCGGTTTTCGTTGTACCGCTTGTTGTGAGCATGGTTGACGACGGCCAGAACTCGCCCGACAACCTCGCCGCCCCGCCACGCCAAAAACGCTTGACCTTCGGCTTCGTCATAAAACGGGTGTTTCGAGAACCCGAGTAGCTTTTTTTGCTCGTGCCACAGCGGCGGCACCCAGTTCGGGTCGTCTCGGTAGAGATCGCGTTCGAATTGCAGGAAAGCCTTGCGGTCGCGCCGTGAAGCGACTGGTTGGACACGCACCGAAACACTCATGCTGTTTTGATCAGGTTGGACGGTTTAGGATTCATCAGCCATGGGTGGCCTTTGCTGCAGTAATTCACCGGACAAGATAACAGAGAAAACCATGACTGAGTCCGGGCCGGTGGTCTTGCGAAGTACGGCCAACCCGACGGTGCGTCACCTGATCCGCCTGCGAGAGAACCGTTATCGTCGAAAATCGGACCGGATCATCGTCGACGGCTGGCGTGAAACTTCGCAGGCGATGGAGTCTGGGCTGACGTTATGTGGCGTTTACGTTCGCGAAGAAGGGGCGGACGATCTGTCCGGCACGGACGAAGAAGCTCAATCGCGAGTGGTCGATCGTGCCAATGCGGTCTCGAAGAAAGTCTTCGTTTCAGATGCGATCATGGAAAAGATCAGCTTCGGGCAGTCGCCGCGCGGTGTTGTGGCCGAATTTGAACGACCCGATCGCGGTCTCGATCGACTGAAACTTCCCAAATCGGCATTCGTTTTGGTCTTGGATCAAATCGAGAAGCCGGGCAACGTCGGCGCCGTGTTTCGCTGTGCCGATGCAGCCGGCGTTGATGCGATTTTGCTTTCTGATTGCCAGGATCCGTTCAACCCCAACGCGATTCGAAATAGCCTTGGGGCGATTTTTCGCGTGCCGACGGCGACGGGAACATCGGAAAGTATTGCGAAGTATCTGGCCCACGGCGGTTTTTCGGTGATGGGAGCACGCGTCGAGTCGTCGACCCCGTTTTGGTCGGTTTCCTGGGCCGGATCGGTGGCGGTCGTCCTTGGCAGCGAGGCACACGGGCTGGGTGAACGTTGGAAAACCATTCCGCAATATGTGGACGGGAAACTCACCGGCGACCACATTTCTGTTCCCGGAGTCCGGATTCCGATGGCCGGCAAGGTCGACAGCTTGAATATTTCGGTATCCGCGGCCGTGATCGCTTTCGAAGCCGTTCGGCAACGTGGCCATGCGGGATCATCCTGTTAAGCCGGCATTTTGCGATCAAAGCGAACGATCGGACGAACAGTCACGACCGCTAGACGTGATGGATCGAGCAGAATCGTTAATGTCGCGTCAATCGGAATCCGATACTTCATGCATCCGACGTTCTAGCTCGCTGGAGTGACGACGTCGGTGGATGTGCCGAGGGGGGCCCATCGACCTAGATCGCTCGGACGCAAGGACGCGGCATGCGTGATGCACAAAAAAAACTGGCGGAAACGACACGACGCAAACGTCGGGCGTTTCTCGTTGCCTTCCTGTGGACCGCTTCGGTCACAGCTGCCGTTTCCTCGGCTGATGCCGCGGATCCCGCGAGACCGCCATTGCCGCTGAAGTCGTCGGCCACCGACACATCGACGTCCATTCACGCCAACCCGTTCTGCGGGCCGACGGAAGCGGTCGACAAGTCGAAAGTCGCAACGTCTTCGGTGCACTTGACGTCCGGCCAAGGCGGGAAGTCGAACGCCAACGTTCGATTGCTTCCGATTGGAACGGCGATCGGACTGCAGCCCATCGGCAGCAATCAACCACGCCGTGTCGATGGACCAGCGATGACCGTCGAGACGCCAACGGGGGCGGTGCACAACAATCCAATGATCGGATCCGCCCACCACCAAAATCTTGATTTGGTGGACGCGACCGTCGAGTCCGGTCCAGCGCCGGTGCAAACGTCGCCCGCCCAAACATTGCCCGCTCAAACATCGATCAAATTGATGCCGATGAATGCGTCGGCACCCATGGTTGTCGAGCCGATCAGTGTCGAGCAAAACACAGTCGACAAAACCACCACTCATCAAGCGGCGCGTTCGGAAGTCTCCGGGCCTGTGGCTCCGGTCATGCCCGTCTTTGAACCGAACACCCAGCCAATCGTTGCTGAACCGGTTGCCGTTACACCGCATCGACACTTGATTCCCGTGCCATCGTTGCCACCCGTCGAGGTCGTTCCACCGACGCCTGTCGCACAGCCATCGATTGCTGAAGCGACACCGCAGGCGACCGCAGTGGTTCTTCCCGAACCGGTTGCGATGTTGCCAGTCGTGGCAAGCGAGGAAGTCGAATCAACAGAAGTCAAGGTCGACGCCGAACCCGTCACGTTCTCGATGACGGACGGTTTCGGTTCTGACGACGAAGAAATCGTCGAGCAACATCCGATGGATGTTGCAACAGACTCCGAAGTCTTGCTTGATTCGAAACTTGGCGTTGTCGCACCGATCATCATTGACGATTCCAGCGAAGGTTCGTTGACCGCGATCGAGTTTTCGCTCGAAGACGAAGAACAAATCGTTGAACTGGAGCGTTCCGCCCCGGTCGTGGCTGTCCAGGCACCCGTCGCCGAACCCACTTTGTATGACCGTCGCTACCGAGCCCCGGTGGCTGTGACGTCGGTACCGGTTTCGTTCGGACGCGCCGAAGTCGCCAAAACGGATTCGGTTCGTTCAACGATCGAACCAATCGCAACGTTCACGACGGAACCCGTGGCATCGCAAGGGCCATCACCTGAACAGATTGCGGAGCTGACCGCCGCCAAGGCGGCATCAGTACCACTCTACCTCAGTCGCGCCCAAGTTCGTTCGTTAACCATCGGCGGCGACATTCGTCACGTCGACGTCGCGAACAAGAACGTTTGTCAAGCGTTTGCGTCGGGACCCAACCAACTGAAGCTGATCGGTACCGGCAACGGCGTGACTCAGTTAGTGATTTGGGCGACACCGGATGCGGCTGCGAAGAAAGCTGGCGGCAACGGCGCACCTCGGATGCGAATGTTCGACATTCACGTTCAAGAGGTCAACGCAAATGGGGGTGACGAACCCGATCGAACTGCGTTGCTCAATCAATCCATTCGACGGGCATTCCCAGAGGTCGACGTCGTCGTGCATGCTCGCGGCGGTGAGTTGATCGTCGCGGGTGCATGCCAAAGCGACGACACGGCAAAGAAGATTGTTCGAATGGTCCGTAAGACCTGTTTGGTTCCCGTTCGAGACGAAATAGTCGTTCGCTAACGGCACATCGCCGCTCTACGAACACACTTTCCAACGATTCATCACAACGCGATGTCCATCGCACCGATAGTTAACGAGGTTCGATCATGAAGACCCATTCGACCAGTCCGAGAGTTTTAGCGGTGCTTTGCAGCGCGATCGCGTTGTGCATCGTGTCTAGCGTTTCTGTTCACGCTCAGTCCTACGCGTCGCCCGGTTCGGGCGTGGCGAAAGGATTGTTCACTCACGGAAACGATGCTTATCGCGTCGTCAACACCGCCGGTTACCGGACGGCGGCTGACGTCGGTTCGGCCGCACCAGGGACCGTGCAACAAGTCAACTATGCGGGCGCATGTACATCCTGTGGCACATCGTGCGGCGGGTCATGTGGCGGATCCTACGGTCCGTCGATGGGCGTTCAAATGGGGATGTCCAACTGTGGTTCGTGCGGCACCGCTTGCGGCGGAACGTGTCGCAACAGCATGCTGTCGTGCGGACCGAAGAACATCGATCCGTGTGCCCCATGCACACCCTATCGATACGGTTCGATCGAAGTGCTGTACATGGACCGCGATGATAACGGTTTTAATCACTCGGGCGTGATCGGACTGTCAGACTTCGATTTTGAGTTCGGTGCTCGGATCGTCGTCGGTGCGGTAACGGATTGTGTCCACGGTTACGAAGCATCTTTGGTGGGCCCCTTCAGTTGGGACACCGCCGTTCGGCAGAATAGTCCCGTGACGACAAGTCGTGTCGTTAGCCTTGCTACCTTGATCCCATCCGGAACGACCGGGCCAGCAGTGCTCACCGACATTTTGACTGAGACCCGCATCCTTAACAGCGCACAACGTTTGAACACGGATTACTTCAGCGTCGACGCCAGCAAGACGTTGAACGGCTGGGAATTCTCGAAGCTTTTGCTCGGAGGTCGCTTCCTTAGCTACGACGAAGAGTTCAACGCGTCGGGCAACTTCGAAACGACCCAAACGCGTATCCCACGAGGCGGTGGTGCAACCGAAACGACGACTGTATCAAGCAGCCGCGCACTCCGAAACGATGTCCAAAACCGCCTGCTCGGTTTGCAGGTTGGTATGGACCTGCTCTATCCCATCAGCCGCTTTGCGTTCTCCGATCTGCGGATGCGTGCCGGAGCGTATGCTAACTTTGCCGATATGAACTATCAGTTGGTTGGAAACGACGCGACAGTTTCTGTCCCCGCTCCTGTCTTTGCACCCACAGCGACTCCGATCAATAGCCGAGTCAGCAGGGACTCGATCGAGTTGGCCGGTCTGTTCGAAATCGGTACGGGCATCCGATATCAAGTTGGCGAAATCCTGTCAGTACGAGCCGGTGCCGAGCTTTGGTATCTGTCGGGCGTCGCTTCTGCCACTGACCGCATCGGGACGTTGCAATCGGCGTCGTCGAATCCACGACTCAAAGCGGACAACGACATCCTGTTCACCGGATTGTCGCTCGGTGCTGAGCTTCGCTACTAAGTGTTCAGCTTCGCGATTGGGCAAGCGAAGCGAAAACGCAGCAAAATCGATGTGATGAATCGAAACAATGAAACCGGCGAGTTAAGACTCGTCGGTTTTTTTGTTGTCTTTGCGGATGCGTTTCTTAAGCAACCAATTCTTGACGCTCTTGCCCGCTTGGCTAGAGAAGGATCGATCGGCTTGATTGCCAATGGAGTTTTCAGTGATGCGGGTGATCGCTTGGTGGACGTCCAATCCGCAGTTGGAACACAACACGGGCGGTTCGCTGACTTCGGTCTCGCATTGAGGACAGAAGTATTCGATCGTCGGACGCCGCGCGGCTTCGAACAGTCCGCCGACCTGCGAAGCCTGGAACCATGGCGAGTCGTCTTTGCGAACCATCGTTTCTTGCGTGACTTCGCCTTTGCGGACCCTCTCTAGCAACTCGCTGGGTCTCAGCGGGCCGACGTCCTCTTCTTTTTTGTCGCGATTTTGAACAAACCAATTAGTCAATGAAACGTCCTCACCAGCATGCCATGACTTTCCTAAATGGATTCGATGTGCAGACTTCTTCGGCGACGTTCTTTCCGGCGAATGTCATCGATCAGTCCGGACACATCCTTCACGTTGCCGATACCTAGCATAGACAATGTCGGGTGCGTGCGGTCGCTGCCCGTCAATTCGATATTGCCAACGCCAAACATTCTTTGGACGGGGCCTTGGCTGAAACTGACATCATCGATGTCGATCACTTCGATGCGATCGGTCTGGCGAGAAAGAATCCCCGTTTGGTGAATGAACCGCTGGGTCGTCAATTCATAGTGGTAACCCAAGCGGCGATAGGCGTAGAGCAAACAACCCACCACCCAAATCAATGCGATCAATCCGACGGCAATTCCCATCGATAAGGGTGAAACGAAGAACGGCAAAATCAGCAGCGCGATGCTGATCATCGCCATCAGAATCCACGTCCCTAGCATGGCCTTGGGGTTGTAGCCGCCGGCCCAAAGCGTTTCTTCCTCTTCGTCGTGGTCCAGTTCGGCGGCCTTCCGCGCGGCGACTTCTCTTTGAAATCGTTCCGTTGCGGTGTCATCGGGTACGGATCCCTTGGATGGGTCCACGTTGGCTGGAATGGGTTGGTTCGGGTCTGTCGACATCGCCGATGGTTCCTCAGTCGTAGAAGTCAGGTTGCGTGGGTGCGAGATTCCGCAGGTTGAAACCCGCCCGAGACGCACGCTCGTCCAATCGAGGGTGG
Source organism: Rubripirellula tenax (assembly GCF_007860125.1). Lineage (NCBI taxonomy): Bacteria > Pseudomonadati > Planctomycetota > Planctomycetia > Pirellulales > Pirellulaceae > Rubripirellula > Rubripirellula tenax. The sequence continues at coordinate 496,699 of NZ_SJPW01000005.1, read as the reverse complement.
TGGCGAACGGTTGCGAGGTGTCGCGGAATCCCGATACTATATCGCGCCGGTGTCCCTGCGTCATTTTCTAGCTTCATTTCCGGACGTCGAATCGTTTGCGGAAAACGCAATCCATCGGGACCACCCCCTCAGGTGCTAAATGCGTTGTCCTTACTGCCATGTTGACAATGACCGCGTGCTCGATACCCGGTCGGCTGAAGGCGGGTACATGGTTCGGCGCAAACGAACCTGCAATTCCTGTCAGCGTCGTTTTGCGACGACGGAAAAGATTGAGAAACTGAGCGTCCGGTTGGTCAAAAGCGACGAAACCCGCGAACCACTGGATCGGGAAAAAATTCGCCGGGGCATCGAACGCGCCTGTTCCAAGCGAAAAATCAGTAGCAGTACGATCGAACGTGTCGTCCAGGATATCGAAGCAGACATTTACGCTAGCTTTGATTCCGAGGTCACTTCATCGCAAGTCGGTGATATCGTGATGAGGCATTTGGCGAAACTGGACGAAGTCGCCTACATCCGTTTTGCGAGCGTCTACCGCGAATTCGACGATGCACAAGATTTTATCCGTGCGATTTCCAGCATCATGGGCCCGAAAATCACGACGCCATAGTCGTCGTTGTGCGTCGGGTCGGTTTCACGCCAGAAATGGCATTGCTTCGCGTGACGAGTTTGGCTTACCAGAAGGCTCGGAAAACACCGATCCTGTTCAGATTTAGCGGGCTCGCGATCGCCTCACCGATCTCCAGCCAGTTCTGCTGTCAACGGTTACCCCAGACACCTTTCGCAGGCTTGTTCGATCCAATGGATCGACAACCGATGGAGCATTTGTTGATGTCCCGTACCATTTTGTTGTTCGCCACGATCGCGTGCGCCGTCACGCTTCCCCAAACGGCACATGCTCAAGCCGGTACCCAACGTGGCGCCACGCTCGGCGGACTCGGCGGTGCCGTTGCCGGTGCGATCATTGGCGACCATAACGGCGAAGCCGGTGCGGGGGCGGCGATTGGCGGCGTGATTGGCGCCGTCACCGGTGGTTTGCTTGGCAACGCCAACGACAAACAACGTGCGGCCCAGCAACAGCAACAATACTACTATCAACAGCAACAGCAGACTTACGCTACCCAGTCGTCGGTCTCGATCCAAGACGTGATCTCGATGAGCCGCAGCGGGTTGAGCGAAGGCGTCATCATCAACCAGATCAATCAACGCGGCACGCAAGTCACGTTGCAAGTGCCCGATATCATCGCGCTCCACCAACAAGGCGTTAGCGAGAACGTGATCAGTGCGTTGCAGCGTGCCCCCAGCGGTTCGCAGCGCATCGCTCGTGCACCGGAACCCGTCTATGTCGCCCCGTCGCCGGTCATCGTCGAAGAACGCTACATCGTCCCGTCGTACCCGCCGCCATCCTATCACTACTATCGACACGCTCCGCCTCGCCATTATCATCACGGCAGCAGCATTCGAATCGGATTCTGATCAAAGCTAGTCTTCGATCGCGTCGTAGATCAGGCCTTTCAATTTGAGTTCGGTTAGCCACTGGTAGGGCATAACTTGTTCCATCGTGATCACGATCAATCGATCCGAAGGCGAGATCCAATAGTGCGTGCTGGCGGCGCCGCCCCAGCCGTATTCGCCAACGCGTCCATCGGGATCCCAGTCGCTCATTTCGTCGCGGACGTTGAAACCGAATCCGAATCCGACGCCGGTTCGCACTTCGCTTCCGAACTTGATCCAGCCGACATCTTTGGGCAATTGATTGGTGGTCATCATCGCGACCGTCTCGGGTTTCAGCAGTCGTGTACCGTTCAGTTCGCCGCCAGCTTCGATCATTATCAAGAACTTCATGTAGTCCGCAGCGGTTGATACCAGCCCGCCACCACCGGATAGCAAAGCGGGCTTCTCCAAGTACTGGTTCTCTTCTTCCTCCTCCTTCGACGTCAGCTTGCCCTTGCCATCGCTTTGGTAGTTCACGGCAAACCGATCCGTCTTTTGCGGCGGTACATAGAAACCGGTGTCCACCATCTGCAGCGGATCAAAGAATCGCGTTTGAAAGAAAGTGTCGAGCGGTTGGCCGGAAACGACCTCGACCACACGGCCGAGTACATCGATCGAGATGCCGTAGAGCCAGTCCGTGCCCGGTTCAAATTCCAACGGCAAATCGTCGAGCTTCGTTTGCATCGTCGCCAGCGATGCTTCTCGATCGAGCGCGTTAAGGTTTTCAAATGCGTTATCAACCGCCGTCTTTCCGCCGCGGCCATAGCTGTACCCGGCCGTGTGACGCATCAGGTCCGCGATCGTCATCGTGTTTTCAGCCGGTCGAACTTCACTGTCCGATGCCACCGTCACCTCGGCCAGTTCAGGCAAGTACTTGGATACGGGATCGTTGACGTCAAGTTTGCCTTCTTCGTAAAGCATCATCGCCGCCGCCGTCGTGATCGCCTTGGTCATCGAGTAGATGCGAACGATGGTGTCTGGCTTCATGGGCTTATCGGCGTCGATATCCATTTTGCCGTAAGCCTGGTGCATGACCACCTTGCCGTCTTTGGCAATCATCACGATACCGCCCGCGATCCGGTTGTCGTCGATCGACTTTTGCATCGCTTCGCTGACTTCGGCCAACTTGTCCGGCGACATGCTGACATCGCTGGGTTTCGCAATTGGCAATCCCTCTGCGTGGGCTGACGAAATGGAATGCAGCGTGAAAGCTACCATCAACGAAAAAACGTATCGAGACATCAGACCACCTTAATAAACGAAACGCGATTGTACCATGTCGTATTGATTGGCTAGGCTTCCAGTTCTTCCCAACGTGCGTAAGCCGACGTCAGTTCTTCTTGCAGTTCCTTCAACTTCGCAGCGTCCTTGGCGATGTGATCGCCACCCTTTTGATAATAAGTCGGGCCGGCCATCGTTTCATTGATCGCCGCGATCGAGGACTCGAGTTTCTCGATCCGCTGGGGCATCTTTTCAAGTTCGTGTTTGTCCTTGAACGATAGCTTCTTGGTCGGAGCCGGCTTCGTTGCCACCGCAGCTTGTTTCGGTTTCTCGATCGGAGCTTCTTTGGCTGCCAACTCGCGCCGTGCAAGTGCGGCCTTCCAATCGTCGTAGCCGCCGTCGTACTCCTTCACGCCGCCTTCTTCGTACACGATCGTGCTTGTGACGACGTTGTTTAAGAAGGTCCGGTCGTGGCTGACCATCAAGACGGTGCCGCTGAAATCGATCAGTTGTTCTTCCAACAAGTCCAAGGTTTCGCTGTCCAAGTCGTTGGTCGGTTCGTCCAGCACGATGACGTTGGCAGGCTTCGTCATCAATTTCGCCAGCAACGCCCGATTGCGCTCACCACCGGACAAATACTTGACCTGAGTTCGTGCCCGTTCCGGCGTGAACAAAAAGTCTTGCAGGTAGCCGACGATGTGTTTCGACTTGTCGCCGATCAAGATCTTGTCGCTGCCGTCGCCCACGTTTTCCTGAACCGTCTTCTCGGGGTCGAGCGTGTCACGAAGCTGATCGAAGTACGAGATTTCCAAGTTTGTGCCAAGCTTTACCTCACCCGAATCGGGCTTCAATTGGCCGAGCAACAGTTTCAACAGCGTCGTCTTTCCGGCGCCGTTGGGGCCCATGATGCCAACGCGGTCGCCACGCATCAGGGTCGTTGAAAAATCGCTCAGGATCGTTCGGTCACCGTAGCTGAACGAGATCTCTTTCACGTCCGCGACCAGTGCACCGCTTCGCGCCGCTTCTTGCAGATTCAGTTTTGCTTTGCCTTCGACGGATCGCCGATCGCCCCGTTGCAATCGCAATTGCTTCAGCGCACGGACGCGACCCTCGTTGCGAGTACGACGCGCCTTGATGCCTTGGCGAATCCAGACTTCTTCTTGGGCAAGCTTCTTGTCGAACAATGCGTTTTGTTTTTCTTCGGCCGCGAGAGCGCCTTCTTTGCGTTGCAAAAACGTTGCGTAGTCGCATGACCAATCGAATAGCCGACCGCGATCGATCTCCCAGATTCGAGTTGCCAAGCTTTGCAGGAACGAGCGGTCGTGCGTGATGAAAACCAGCGTTTGACGGAATCGCTTCAGAAAGTTTTCCAACCACAAAATGGATTCGATGTCCAAGTGGTTGGTCGGTTCGTCCAGCAACAAAACGTCCGGCTCCATCGCGATCGCGCGAGCCAGCAGGACGCGGCGTTTCATTCCGCTGGACAGTTTCTCGAACAAGGCGTCGCCGTCCAGTTCCATCTTCGACAACGTCGACTCGACAGCGTGCTCGACTTGCCACTGGGTTTCCGGGTCGTCGTATCCGGGCTGGCCTTCCGTCACGATCGATGTAACGGTTCCCGCCCAGTCTCGCGGTACGTCTTGGGTCAGCCGAGCGATCTTGGCATGGGGTGCAAAGGTGATCGCGCCGTGGTCGGGAATCACTTCGCCGTCGAACATACGCAACAATGTCGTTTTTCCGGCACCGTTTCGTCCCAGCAGGCCAATCTTTTCGCCACGTTCAATGACTGCGGAAACGCCGTCAAGTAACAGGGGACCGCGAAAACCAATAGAAAGATCGTCGAGCGAAACGAGAGGCATAGGAAATACGTGAGATCGAGAGCGAGGATTACGGCAGTTTCAAAGCGCGGTTTAACACGAAAAAGCGATTTCGACCAGAGTACGCCCGCTCGCGGGCGGCTCGGTCCGGCTTATTCTGTTCGCTTGGGATCGCTCTTTCGAGCACGTTTTTTTCCGCGAACGATCAAGTATTGAATGAAGATCACACGAATCACGGCCCACCGCGTCGAGTTGCCACTGGTGGAAGGTGCCTATCACTGGTCGGGCGGCAAGTCGGTCAGCGTTTTTGACAGCACCATCGTTTGCGTCGAAACGGACAGTGGCATTGTCGGCTACAGCGAGGTTTGTCCGCTCGGACCGTTCTATCTGCCGGCCTATGCCGAGGGTGTCCGGGCGGGACTTTGCGAACTGGGGCCGCACTTGATCGGTCTGGATCCTCGGGAACTCGGGGTGTTGAACCATCGCATGGACGCGGCGCTGAAGGGGCACGCGTATGTGAAAACGGGAATCGACGTTGCGTGCTGGGACATTCTGGGCAAAGCGACCGGGTTGCCCGTGTGTACCTTGATGGGCGGTCGTTTCGGCGAGAGCGTGCGGTTGTATCGCGCAATCTCGCAGGTGGCGCCCGACGCGATGGCCGCCAACGTCGCCAGCTATCGCCAGCAGGGCTACACCCGATTTCAATTGAAGGTCGGCGGCGATCCCGATACTGACATCGTCCGCATCCGCGCAGCGCGATCGGTGCTGCAACCGACCGATCGATTGGTGGCCGATGCCAACACCGGATGGACCCAGCACGAAGCCATGCGAGTCGTCCGCGCGGTCGCCGACCTGGACGTCTACATCGAACAACCCTGTGCGACTTACGAAGAGTGTCTGGCCGTTCGGCGAAACACGACGGCGCCGTTTGTGTTGGACGAAAACATCGATGGCATCGACATGCTGTTGAGGGCGAAAGCAGATCTAGCGATGGACGTCGTGAATCTAAAGATCAGCAAGCTTGGTGGTTTGACCAAAGCAAAGCAAGCACGCGACCTGTGCGTATCGATGGGCATCGCCATGACCTTGGAAGACAGTTGGGGTGGCGACATCACCACCGCCGCGATTGCACACCTGGCGCACAGCACGCCCGAAGCGTTTCGTTTCACCAGCACGGACTTCAACAGTTACGTCACGGTCAGCAACGCCGACGGAGCGCCCCAACGCGAGAACGGTTTCATGCGAGCCAGTGACGAGCCCGGTTTGGGAATCACACCGAAATGGGATGTGCTCGGGCCATGTGTTTTGGAAGTCGCAAAATCAAAGTAATGCGTACTGCAATCGAATGGGCTACGTGATCTTCGTAACATCGTCGATCATCAATTCCACCGGGCAATGGTCCGATCCATGCACGTCGTCTCGGATCGATGCCGCGGTGACTCGCGGCATTAATTTCTTTGCGACCCAGAAATAGTCCAATCGCCATCCGATGTTCCGCTCGCGGGCGTTACTTCGGTACGTCCACCAACTGTACTTTTCCGGACTGGGGTCGAAGTGGCGAAACGAATCGACAAAACCGGCTTCGACGATTCGGTCGACGCCGGCCCGTTCTTCTTCCGAGAAACCCGCGTTCATTCGGTTCGCCTTCGGATTCGCGAGATCGATTTCTTGATGCGCGCAATTGATGTCGCCGCAGAAAATCACCGGTTTGCGGCGATTGAGCTTTTGAACGTAGCTCAAAAAGTCGGTGTCCCATAGCTTGCGATAATCCAGCCGCGCCAAACCACGCTGGGAATTGGGGGTGTAGACAGTCACGACGTGAAAATCGTCAAACGTCGCCGTGATGACACGACCTTCGGCGTCATGTTCGTCGACGCCGATGCCCAGCACTTCCTTTTTGGGTTTCGTTTTGGACCAGATCGAAGTGCCGCTGTAGCCTTTCTTTTGGGCCGAATTCCAAATCTGGTGATATCCCAAATCGTCCGCCCAATCCAGTTTCACCTGGTCTCGTTCGGCTTTTACTTCCTGCAAGCACACGACGTCCGGAACTTCGTTTTCCACATAGGCACGAAAACCCTTATCCATCGCCGCGCGAATGCCATTGACGTTCCAAGAAACTAACTTCATTACTCAACCTGACTTCAACTCGAATGAATCGCCCGCTGTTTTCAGACCTTAGCGGATCGGCCACAATGCGACCATGGACACAAATTTTAGAATCGATTCGAAGCTCTCCGATGACGACCTGCGTGCACAAATCGAGGCGGCTTGCCAGCGGATGGAAGCGACATTCGACGAAGGCTTCTATTCCAAGGTGACGGTGGTCCGACATTGGTCCAAGCACAACCCGACTCTGTCTGGCAAGATCGCGCGGCCTAGCGCGTATCGATGGTATCTGCGACGCGAGCTGTTCAAGTTGGCCCGACGGGGTGCCGAGATCACGATTTCGGAATCACGCAAGCGAGTCGATCTCAGTTCGCCGAAGTTGTTGGAATTGCTGGACGAAACTGATTTTGATTTGACTCGCAAAAAGGTATTTCTATTCGGTCCCGAGCGATCGGAGTTGTCGATCGCAAGGTTAGAACATTACACCGGAACGCATGCCGAGGATTTTCAACGCTATGTTTTGTTGACCAACTATCAAATGCACATGGAGGCGTTCTCGCAGCGGTTCGCCGGATGCGTGGGGCCGAGTCGAGTCGACGTGCAAATGCCAGCGTTGCATTTTCGCAAGCCCGACAACTGCGGCGTCAGTATCGTCAACATCGGAGTCGGCCCCTCCAACGCAAAGAACCTGACCGATCACTTGGCCGTGTTGCGCCCTGATGCGATGTTGATGGTTGGTCACTGTGCGGGCGTCCGCAATCATCAAGAAATCGGCGACTTTGTCTTAGCGTCGGGCTATATGCGTGGCGATCACATTCTGGACGAGTTGCTGCCACCGTCGGTGCCGATCATGCCCAGCTTTCAACTCAACCGAGCGTTGGCGACGGTCTTGGATGATTCCGGTTTGCCGTATCGCACCGGCACGGTGTACACGACGGCGGATCGAAATTGGGAATTGACGCTGCGGCGAACGATGGAACATTTGCGAGACAGTCGCGCGATTGCCGTCGACATGGAATCGGCCACGGTCGCGGCGAACGGGTTTCGGTATCGCATTCCCAGTGCGACGTTGCTTTGCGTTTCCGACAAGCCGCTGCACGGGCAGCCGAAGTTGCCGGGCGAGGCGAAAGCGTTTTACAACGACAGCAAGAAACAGCACATCGAGATCGCGGCATCCGCGATCGAATCCATCCAACAAAAGTACCCCGGCGGTTTGCCCAACGGAGACATCCGAGGCCCCGGCGAAGCCCTGCTCGGTGGACCCGTAGCATGGGACGACGATGCCACCGACGGCTAAATTCATCCAGCGGCACGGATGGCGGTTATGTCTTCTCGCTGGTTTCGCGAAACAGATCGGCGATCACGTCTTCTAGCGGCACGTCTTCGACGGCGACGTCTTCGATCGGGTTGTCTCGCAGCACTTCGGCCAGCACGCGCGGCACATCGGCGCGGACGACTCGCACTTTCGCTTTGGGCCAGGTTTCTTCTAGCACTTCGCCGAATTGCGAGAGATCGGGTTGGTGGCCGATGCCGAACTGCAACGTCATCACCTTGCTGCCGCTGAATTTGTCGATGATGCCGGCGAGTGAACCGTCGTACTCGATGCGGCCACCCGCAATGATGACAACTCGCTTGCACAACGCGGCGATGTCTTTCATGTAGTGGCTGGTCAACAGGATCGTGATCTTGCGTTTCTCTTGATAGAACCGCAGGAACTGTTGAATATTGTGTTGGGCGATCACATCCAAGCCGATCGTGGGCTCGTCTAGGAACAGCACTTCGGGGCTGTGCAGTAGCGCCGCGATCAACTCCATCTTCATCCGTTCGCCCAGCGACAGTTCGCGGACCGGTTGGTCCAGCAAACGGCGAACGTCCAATAGATCCGTCAGTTCGTCGAGCGTGGATTTGAACTGGTCATCCGGGACGCCATAGATTTGTTGGTGCAGCCGATACGATTCATTGGCGGGCAAATCCCACCACAATTGGTTCTTTTGGCCCATCACCAACGCGAACCGGCGACGGTATTCGTTCTTGCGTTGCCACGGGACGTACCCCATCACAGTTGCCGATCCGGACGTGGGGTTGATGACGCCCGAAAGCAATTTCAATGTCGTCGTCTTGCCTGCGCCGTTGGGGCCAAGGAAGGCAACGAACTCGCCTTGTTGGACGTCCAAATCGATGCCTTTGACGGCTTCGACTTCTTTGTATTCTCGTTGGAACAGCCCCTTGATGCTGCCGCCAAGTCCTTCTTTCTTTTTGAAGACCCGGTACGACTTGGTCAGATTGCGGACTTCGATGAAGGACATGGCGAGGTAGGCGTCAGGTTTCAGGTTTCAGGTTTCAGGCGTCAGGTTTCGAAAGACGAATCAAAAAACACCCGCTTTGTTTACGCAAACTTAGGGGGAATGTTAGAATTTGGGAACAGACGGCAAAGATCCTTCCTCTCACCCGAAGTACGACCTCTGAATTCTGAAACACTCTCGCCGCTTCGGATCGGCCTCGGATACGATTCGCATCGACTCGGCAACGGCGGTCCGCTTCGCATCGGTGGGATCGACATTCCGGCCGAAGTTCACGCGATCGGGCACAGCGACGCCGACGTACTATTGCACGCGATCACCGATGCCCTGTTGGGTGCGATCGCGGAAGAAGATATCGGCCGACTGTTTCCGGACAACGATCCGGAAAATCGTGACCGTGACAGCATCGATTTTCTGACCGAGGCGATTCATCGTGTGCATCGTCGAGGGATGGAGGTTGTCAATTTGGATTGTGTCATTTTGGCCGAACGCCCGAAGATGTCGCCCCACATTGACGCCATGCGGACTCAGATTTCCGAGGCGATGGACATCGCTCTCGATCAAATCGGTATCAAAGCCAAGACCGGCGAAGGCATCGGTGACATCGGCAGCTCCGCCGCCATCGCCGCCCGAGTGGTCGTGCTGCTATGCCGCCGCACGAATTAGTGGGAAGTTCGGTTGCCCACGATCCGCTTCCGATTCGTAATCGAGTCCCTTATGGGTAACGGGCGATTCACGGTCTTGCCCGCCGTTTCGCGGCTTTTTCTTGCTCGTTGGGATTCTGGCGTTCTGATAACGGGCCTGAAAAAAACGGCCTCTCCTGATCGGGACAAGTTCCCTATAATCCGCGGTTTGAACTTTCTAGCCGCCATTTGCCGCGATCGTCGACCATGAGCACTGCATCCGCAGCCCAAACCAATATGACAGCCACCAGCTCCGCGAAACCTGAAATTCGTGTCTACAACACGCTGTCGAAGTCGAAAGAGCCCTTCATTCCGCTGCGGGCTCCCAAAGTCGGCATCTACCTATGCGGCCCGACGGTCTACGCCGAATCGCACATCGGGCACATGGTCGGCCCGGTCATTTTCGATACCGTCAAACGCTACCTTCGCTATTGCGGCTACGACGTGACGTTGGTGGTCAACATCACGGACGTCGACGACAAGCTGATCAACAAGAGCAAGGAACGCGGCATTCCGATGAGCCAGATCGCCGTCGAGATGACGGCCGATTATTTGTCGAACTTGAAAGAACTGGGCGTCAACCAGATCGACTATCTGCCGCGTGCGACCGATCACATCCCGGAAATCATCGCCTTCATCCAGACCCTTGAAGACAAGGACCACGCCTATGCCGTCGGCGGCGACGTGTTCTTTGACGTCATGAAGGATCCCAATTACGGGCAACTGTCCAACCGCACCGCCGATGCTCAACAGGGCGAAGGCGGCGGCGCGGCGGCCAAGAAACGATCGCCCGGCGACTTCGCACTGTGGAAGGCTGCCAAGAACGACGACGAAGTGGCGTGGGACAGCCCGTGGGGGCGCGGTCGACCGGGATGGCACATCGAGTGCTCGGCGATGAGTCACGAAATTCTGGGCGATACCTTTGACATTCACGGTGGCGGTTTGGACTTGATGTTCCCGCATCACGAAAATGAACGTGCCCAAAGCAGTTGCTGTCACGGTGCACCAATGGTGAAGTACTGGATGCACAACGGGTTGATGCGAGCGGGCGAAAAGGGCAAAGTTGGCGGCAAGAGCGATCGCGAGAATCAATCGGAAGAAACCGCCGAAGAAGCCGCGGCCGGAAAGATCAGTCGCAGCAAAGGTGCCGGCGGTTTGTCGACGTTGATCCGTCGCCACACCGGCGAACGAATTCGGTTCTTCTTACTGCGAACGCACTACCGATCGACGATCGTTTACGGCGAAGACGGGCTGGAAGAAGCCGGCACCTCGTTGGAAGCGTTTTACCGTTTCTTCGCTCGCTTTGACGAAATCACGTCGGCGATCAAGGACGTTTCGTTTTATGAGCTGAAGCCTGCGGCGACTCGTTCGGAAGGCGATTTTGATCCGGCAGGCGATTCGCTGCTGAAAGAGATCCACGGTATCCGTGCGAAATTCTTGGCGGGTATGGACGACGACTTTAACACCGGTGCATCGATCAGTGCGCTGTTTGATTCGCTGCGGATTTTGAATCGACATGTCGATGCCAACGACCTGACGGCGAAATCGGATCCCAACGGCGCGGCGACAAAGTCGCTGATTCACGCAGCGACAGTGATTCGTGAATTGGCGGGCACGCTGGGCCTGTTTGCCAAGCCGCCGGTTGCTGCCGGTGGCGGCAACGAAGCGGACACGGAATTGCTGGACAACGTGGTTCGATTGTTGATCGATCTTCGCAAAGAGGCGAGAGATCGCAAGGACTACGCCGCGGGCGACGCGATTCGCGATCGCTTGGTAAAGCTGGGCGTCGCGCTGCTGGACAAGAAAGAAGGCACCAGTTGGGAACGGACTTCGTGAGTTCGGGCGATGCGAAACCACTGAGGCGAATCTTGGGCATTGACCCGGGGCTGAACACGACGGGCTATGGTGTGATCGATTTCGAGGGCGTCAAACCGCGATTGATCGAAGCCGGCGTGGTACGCAGCAAAGCTAAGGCCAGCATCGAATCACGGATCGACGAAATCTACACGGGCGTGTTGGAAGTGATCGAATTGCATCGGCCGACCATCATGGCGCTCGAGCAGTTGTTTTCACACTACGACCGACCGCGGACGGCGATCTTGATGGGGCACGCCCGCGGCGTGATCTGTCTAGCCGCCGCCAAGTCGGGGATCGAGGTCGCGCACTTCGAACCCACCAAGGTCAAAAAAGTAATGACGGGCAACGGTCGCGCATCGAAGGCTCAGATGCAATTGGCTGTGAAGGCCCACCTGCATCTATCGACCGTACCCGAACCAGCCGACGTCGCCGACGCGCTGGCCATCGCCATTTGCGGTCACCATCTCGGACAGGGTTCGATGATGGAAAAACTTACCAGTCGCTAAGTCTCCTTTGGAATTCAACCTTGATCATCGCCATTTCCGGCAAGCTCAATCGCGTCGGTGAAACGTCTGTTGCGATCGAAGCAACGCCGTTTGAGTACGAAGTATTGGTCGCTGACTACACTCGCCGACAACTGCAAAGTAAAGTCGGCGAGAATGTGCGGTTCTTCACTCTCGACTACATCGAAGGCGGCCTGCAAGGTGGCCGAATGACGCCACGCTTGATCGGGTTCTTGACGGAACCAGAGCGTCAATTCTTTGACCTGTTCTGCAGCGTCGATGGCGTTGGCGTTAAGAAAGCCCTGCGAGCGATGGTTCGGCCCGTCAAGGAATTAGCGACCATCATCGAGCAACAAGACGCGAAACAATTGTCCGCTTTGCCAGGAGTGGGGCCCGCGACCAGCGAACGGATCATCGCCAAGCTGCGCCGAAAGATGCCTCGGTTCGCTTTGATGGTCGACCGTGACGCGGCCGGCGAAGCGATCGAAGGCGGCTCGCAAATCACGGCGGAAACGTTCGACGCCCTCATTTCGCTCGGTCACAGCGAATCGGATGCCCGCAAGTTGATCGACGATACGATCGCCAGCGGGGGCAAGTTTAAGGACACCGAATCGCTGTTAACAGCCATCTACCAGCGAAGAAACTAGTCTTGGCGTT
>NZ_SJPW01000005.1:181750-183964 GCF_007860125.1 Rubripirellula tenax | reverse complement strand
AATGGTTCTTCCGCTAGTGCAACCGAAGACGGCGGATAACCATGTGATTCAACGGAGGACGGGTGGTCCGTTTTTCCGTTCGCTTGCAAGTCGTTCGCCCGTCCCCGCTGATCACTAACGTTATCCGGCATTTCTGTGTCGACCTCTAAGTACAACGCATGGATTCGTACCTCAAGACATTTCGCGTCGTCTCCCTGGTTGCTCTTGGGTTCTCAATTGCCTACCTCTTAATCACGATAGCCGTTTGGTGGTTTGGTGGTTCGGAGGCATTCGCACAAATTGGTGATGCTCACGGTTTCCTGAATGCTCTTTTCAGTGGCTTAGCATTAGCCGGGGTCGTTGTTGCGTTGATGATGCAAACCGAGGAGTTGCGAATCGCTCGCTTAGAGCGACAGGAGTCTTTGCAAACGCAGAAAGAAATCGCGGAGCTCCGGCAGGGATCAACATTGGCAGCACAGATTGATGTGTGGAAACGGCTTGCTGACAACACACGTCTTCGCGGTGACATGAGTCCCGACCGTATCGAGCTTGCTGCTTACGAATATCAGTGTAGAAAACGAATCGAATCTAGTCTTGGTCTCGATGCCTTCAATAGAACAGGTGAACAATTTGATCCCGAAAAGGTGGCCGAAGACGTAGTTTCAAACCTGATGTTGTATCGTACAATCTGCAGTTCAGCTGGCATTGTTGGATCTAGCGACACTCGTGCATATTTGGCCAAGCTATCTGAGGATCTGAGTTTTAATTTGTCGCTCTCGTCAGTCTATGACGCGTTTGCCGCGAAGGTCGAAGAACTTTGCACTAAAATCGACCACGACCTTGCGCTTAGCGGCAGCAGCAACGAAGAATTAAAGGGTCTGCTAGAGCACGCTGGTCAGAAATGCCGAAGCTTGGAGCATGAGCTCGCTAGTAGCATGGCCGAAGACCTGGGGTGCGTCTTGTACGACAACCCCAACTGATGCTTCTTTTGGCGTGTGTTGGACAACAAGGCTTTCGGGTAGCCCGGATTGAAATCACCTTGGCGGATAACCAAGGCATTCACACGGAGCGGGGCTTGCGGCCGAATTTGACATGGACAACTTTACTCTCCCCGCCCGGTGATGCCGGTCGTTACCCGAAATAGTTGACACCAACTTGTGAGTTCACACGACCTCGCTGGCGCTACGGGTGCAATGCTTGGAGTTGCGTCAAACGCAACCGGAGACGAAACACCCGACGTTCGGATTCACGGCAACCATCCAGGCTTTCTCGTTCGTGATGTCGTCTCGGTTTCCGAAGACCAATTACGGCATTGGTTTGGACGCCTGTTGACCTGCTGGCCGACGGAAGAAGACATTGACAACGGGTATCCAGTGCCACAGCGCGACGAAAGAAGACGCTGCCCTCCTGACGTTGGATTCATACTTACGGGCGATGTTTGCGAGGAAGAAGGATTTGTTGTTTCGTGGGCCGGTGGTACGGTGCGAGGTAGTGCCAGCGGATGTATCATGAGCTTTGACTTCGATCGCAATCGTGAGTGCGCAGCACAGATCAGGCGCGAGATCGAAACGTACTACAAGCAAGAATGCGGGTAACCATGTGATGGTGACGGAGCGGCGGTGGTCGCCGCTCACGAATGGAAAATCAATCGCCGCCGCCCGCACATCACTACCGTTCGCCGACACCAGTGGCTCGCCGATTGCAATCTCGTACTATGTCCTCAGCAACCACTTCAACACGTCAATGCGAAACCTAATCGTTGCTGGCATCATCCTGGTTTTGCTTGCCGTGCTGTACTCGAACGCGGTCGGCAACGCTGCCCGTGCAGCTCACAGCAACGCAGCGATACGACTTATCAGCGAAGCGATTGACGACAACGACTTTGATGCTGTCCGCAACGCAATTTCCCAATACAATGAGCGAGGAAAATCACCATCGGTGATTGTTGAGGCACTCTCGAATCGTAAGCGACCGTAGTTTGTCGAGAACCTGCTCGACGACTGTGCGCCTTCAACGCAACGTCAAGTACTGCGGCGAACCATGGGTTGCAACGGAGGCCGCGAATTGACATTTTTGAAGTGGTGAGTCGTTCGCGCGGCCCCGCTGAACCCTACCGTTCGTCGACTGCGACAATCCACTCTTTTCTACACTACACTTTCTGCGAGGTTTCAAAATGTTAATCCGAACACTAGCTCTGTTGATGTTGATCACGCCAACCCTAGTGGCAGCTGAACT